>NZ_JBLHOE010000003.1:0-80960 GCF_047622445.1 Sulfurimonas sp. | reverse complement strand
AACAGTAGACTTAACAGATTCGACCACTCTATCAAATACACTCATTGGATGTAATATAAGCAGTACTCATACAGGAAGTACTTCAAACCTTCTATATAATGACTATGACATAGAATTTCATCCTTATGAGTTCAGTGTTGTAACAAATGTAACTTTAGGAGAGACTTTTATTACAGCACCCCTCAACAATGCATTTATTTATATGTCAGATATCAATAAAGATGAAAATATGTCAGTGCAAATAAATACCGTAATAACAGCAAAAGGTAAATATAGCTCGAGTGGTCTAAGTAATTTTGTTACAAGTTGTTATGCAGAACCTATTGATATCAATATAAGTAAGTCAGACACTAGCAATACAGCACTTTTTTATAACTATAATTTTAATGATTATAATGCAAGCGGACAAAAAATAACAACAACACCTGATATTAACAGTAGTATCCCTGCCGGAATAAATAGAGATATAAATATAACTACTACAAACGCTTACTTTGAAAAAGATATGGATGGTATCTTGGACACTACAACTAGATTAAATTACAATAGAGAGGTTAATGAAACTGCCAATCCTGAGAAAGTTACTTTTGAAACTTTTAAAGTAAGTGACTCACGTACTAAATTTAATGCAAATCTCATATCAGATGATAATGCCACGGGATATGCAGATATAAATAAGTCTACTACACAAAGATTAGATATAACACACTACTACGGTAAAACACATGCGGGTAGACAAAGATTTGAAATAGTTACAGATGAAGACAATAAAACCGTAAATATCTACTATGAAGTCTTTTGTTTTGGAAGTACTTGTGACCCATCACTTCTTCAAGGATTTCCCAACAACCTAAAGAGAACAGATGATGCACGATGGTATATCAACCCAAATCATAGCACTGATAGAGATGGAAATGTAAGTTCTGTTGTACAAGTAGGTGGTAGCATGGCTACAGATGATATAGTAGATACAACTTCTCTTCAACAAACCACTCCAACCACGGTAGATATTAGTTATGATGCTTCTAAGGGATACCCATACAAAACAACGATGGATATCAACACTTCTAACTGGTTAATTTATAATAGAGATGATATAAATACAACGCAGTTTCCAGTAGAGTTTGAAAAAGTAGGAACGAGTTGGAGTGGTGAAGCAGATATAAATACAACTACAAAAGATCCAAATGCTGTAAAAACAAATAGGAGAAGTATGTGGTAAGAATTTCAAAGCATAATAAAAAATTCGGCTTTACCCTGATAGAGCTTATTTTTGCTATTGTTATTATTGCTATTTCTGTTATATCACTTCCCTTTATAACACAAATAACGAGTAAAGGAATTGAGAATAGTTTAGTCCAAGAAGCTATCTTTGCTTCTTCAGCAGAACTTATAGGGGTTACTGGTGGATACTGGGATGGAAATTCTATGTTCGACAGTAATCTAAGTAGTCTCTCTCGTGTTATCGACATTGATGGAGACTGTAATGCAACTACGAGACTAAGGCCTGGTCATATAAGTCAACCTTATCATAGGCGATGTCTTGACGAAAATGCCACTCTCGTTGGTCCGGCTGATAATACAGTTATTGCAGGGGTATCCGCAATTAATGATATGATACAGCTAGATACAAATTTAACTACTGATCAAGTCACGGAAGCTTCCGGATATAAAGATACTTACACTAGTGCTATTGCAGTAAATAGAAGTAGCAATATCAAAACCATTACTTCTACCATAAAAGACGCAGGGAAAACGGTTACAGTGCTTCGAACTCAAAGTGCGAATATTGGTGAAATAGATTACTTTAAGAGGACTTTTTGATGCGTAGACTTGGCTTTACAATGATTGAACTTATTTTTGTAATTATAATAATGGGAATTATTGGAAAATTTGGTGTAGAGTTTTTGGCACAATCATATAAAGGTTTTATTTTCTCAAATGTAAACCATAACTTGCAATCTCAAAGTAAAATGGCTGTTGAATCTATTGCTTCACGACTACAATACAGGATTAAAGATTCTACTATCAAAAGGCAAAGTGATGTTTTTGCTAACTATGAAGGTATAGGAAGTACCGTTATTTTAGGAACTGAGAAGGATTATAATATTCTTGAATGGGTAGGTGCGGATATAGATAGCTTTCGAGGAAACTCCTCACCATACTGGAGTGGGATAATAGATTTGTATCATACAAACTCAAATAATATGAACTTATTTTCACCCGAAACAAATGCTACATCAATCAATCTTATGATACAAGCCTTATCAAATGGAGCTAGGGATATCAATGATTCTGCTCTATATTTCATCGGTGCCGACAGCGATATAAAAACGGGTTACGGTTGGGATAGCAATCTTGCTACTCAAGTAAATGTACTAGATACGCAAACTGGTTCTATGCACCACGTTACAGCACCTTCAATTAATTCATTTGCACCAATCATAGGTAACTTTACAGGAATAGATGTATATGAATATTATCAATTAGCATGGACAGCGTATGCTGTAGGTATAAGTGATTGGAATGCGACCGATAATAACACAGGTACTTTAATGCTTTATTATGATTACCAGCCATGGTCACTCCATAGATATGATGATAATGGCACGAATAACCCAAATGCGATAGGGCATATAACTAAAAAAGCAATCATAATGGAAAATGTAAGTACCTTTCAATTTAAATCAGTTGGCTCTGTCATAAAAATTCAAGTATGTGTTAACAGTAAATTAGTGGAGGATTATTCATTATGCAAAGAAAAAACTATTTTTTAAAAAAATCCACACAATATAGATCTGGTATAGCTATGATTATGGCGATTATGGTTGTTGTAATCATTGGTACAATTATGGCTTTATCTTTATCTATGACCGCACAAACAAGTAAGAGAACAACTGATGTATACCTTTATGAACAAGCTGTACTTGTCTCAAAAAGTGCAGCTGAATTAGCATTACTAGATATTGCTAAAACTGGACCTTGTACAATAGCTTCAGATCATATTGGAGCATATAGAATGGATTTAAATAGAAATGCATCAACCTCGGATGATATCTATAATGTCGTCACAACTGTACGATATGTCTATGATGGATTCACTTGCCTTGACCCTAATGATAATTATGCAGATGTTACAACCGACGAGCAAAATGGTTCAGTTTTAATGGATATAACAGTTAGTGTTGATGATCCAACAATCACAAGTGAACCTATAAGATATTTTAGAAGAAGTATTCAAAAACTTTAGTATTTATAAACCTTTTCGTGATATAATAATTTATATATGTAACAAAAGGATTTATGAATGAATATCTCTCTCACTGGAAGACAATTAGAACTTACTGACGCTATTAAAGCTCATATGAACACTTCAATCGAAACACTTAACAAGTTTAACATGGACATCATCTCTGTTAACGTTGTAGCTTCTGCTCAAACAAAAAAAGGAAAAGAACACTCAGTTGTTGAGTTTGTTATAAACCTTGCACATAAAAACTCTGTAATCATTAAGCAAAATGACGATGATTTATACGCAGCTATTGACATCGCTACTTCACGCGCTCTAAAAGCTATGAGAAGAATGCACGACAAAGATGCAGGACATCATAAAGTTGGACTCAACGAAATAAAAGCTGAAAATGTTGATGTAAAAACTGCTACACTTGAGATGGAAGACGAGATTGTGCCTGTAGAGCTTGCACTTTATAAACCACGTGAAGTTGAAGATGTCTTAAATGACCTAAAAGACTCAGATAAAATATTTGAAATTTTCCTAGACCATGAAGATAAAACACGTGTTCTTTACAAACGTGACGATGGGAAATTTGGTCTATATTAGACTAAATCCATATGGATAATTATCAAACCCTAAAACAGCATTATAAATTTACACCAGAAGAAGAAGAGATTTTAAAAACTCTTCAGCCTAAAATGATGCTAGTAGTAGACAAGTTTATAGATGAATTTTATGACTATATTTGGGGTTTTGGTAAAACCGCACAATTTTTAAAAAATAAAGAGATTATTGCATATCACAAAGGAAAGATACGAGCTTGGTTTCTTCACTTATTTTGTGGTAAGTATGATTTACAATATTTTATGTACCTTTATAAAGTTGGTGAAGTTCATGTAAAAATTGGCTTGCCTACTTACTATGTAAACTCTGCTTTTACTTTTGTACGTACCTTTATAATAAAAAATCTAGAAGAAAATTTTGAAAATAAAGAACAGCATCTTAAAGAAATTTTAGCAGTTGAGAAAATCGTAGATATGAACCTTGATGCCTTGACAAGTTCATATAGAGAAGAAGAATTAGGTAAATTTCTATCTTTATCTAAAATAGAAAAGAATATTTTAATTGGATTGAAAAAATTCAATTCTTATATAAATTATTTTTTAGCTGCGGCACTTGCAATTGTTGCTTTTTTCGCAATTGGTCTTTTTGTCTATGATATATATTTACTCTTTTTTAGTGATATAAAAATAGAAAAAGGAATCCTAACGGTACTTGGAAGTTTACTCGTACTTTGGGCTTCTATTGAGCTTATTCATGAAGAAATAAACCACTTACAAGGCAAAGGCTTTGCCATAGGTGCTTTTATCATGCTTGCCATGGCAGCACTTATACGAAAAGTACTCATATACTCTTTATCTTCAGAGAAAGGTGAAGACTTATTGATTATCGGTGGAGTTATCGTTTGCTTAGCGGTATCTTACTGGTTAGTTGGGGCGAAGAAGAAAGCTTAAACTTTTTATAATTCTAACAACACGGTATCACGCCGTGTTGCTTCAAATTTTCTACATCCACTCTCAAATGCATTTCCTTCACCTATCAAGATACATTTATGTTTTGCTCTTGTTATTGCTGTATATATAAGCTTCGTGTTATGCATGATAAAATGAGAAAAAGTCATTGGGATAACTACGATATCATACTCCATACCTTGCACTTTGTGAATTGTAAGTGCGTAAGAAAGCATCAAGTAAGACTTTAGTTCAGCATATTCATACACTACAACTACATCTTCATTTGGATAAAAAACATGCACAAGTTCTTCTTCCTCTTCTATCTTAAAAAGCAATCCACTCATCCCATTAAATATTCGTCTTTGGTTGGAGTCTTCACCAGTCTTAAAACCCTCTCCACTCCAAGATGTCATGTTTTCATTTTTTATATGAACAACCTTATCCATCAAACGAAATTCAACCCCACCCTTTTTAACACACTTTTTCGGATTTGGATTAAAATACTCTTGTAGAACTTTATTCAAGTTTGTTGTACCTAAGGTACCACCTTTCATCGGTGTAATCACTTGAAAATAATTAAGATACTCTTTTATCTGTTTATTTTTGAGTCTATATCTTGCTTTTTCTATGGACTCTACAACTCGGTGAAGTAGTTCAGAGATAATGTTTTGCGAATTTTCTTCACGCATATCTTGAAGCTCATTTGAAGAGAGAGAATTTTTCATTCCATAGTAGTTTTGCATACTCACATCAACAAACTCAAAGTCATCATATTTTTGTCTATACTGGGGTACTTCACCTTTGCGTATATCATTTGCAATCAGCGTAATTGCTTGATCTTCACTTTGACGATAGATTTTTGTAAGTTTTACTATGGGCGCTAACTCTAAAGTTAAAACATCACTAAGCACATTTCCCGCACCAATAGGTGGAAGTTGTGCATCATCTCCAACTATAATAAGTATTGCTTTTTTACTTACCTTTACCAAAAAACGTGCGAATAATGTTGAGTTAATCATAGACGCTTCATCTATTAAAATAACCGAATAAGGGAACATATCACTTTTTTCATGTTTAACTATGAGAGACTGTATTGTTGCACTCTCATAACCTGTGGTATCAGAAATTCTCTGAGAGGCTATACCACTTAAAGCACAAGTCATTATCTCTTTTTTATCATATCTAGTATTTATAAGTTCTAAAATTGTTCTAGAAGTTGTACTTTTACCCGTTCCTGCATAACCCACTAAAAAAAGAATTGAGGCTCCATTATTTATCTTTATAACCGCTTCTTTTTGTTGCTCTCCTAACTTCAAGTCTGAATCTTCTAAAAACTTGTCTATATCTTTTACGAATCCACCACTGTCTAATTTTGCCCGCGTGTTAAATGTATCATAAAGAAACTTTTCTGCATCATAAAGTCTTGATGGTGAAAGTCTATCATTTTTCATTTGTACGATTTGTTGTTCTGCTACACGCATCACTAAAATAGATTCATAAATATTCTCATGTCCGCTAAATACAAGAAGCTCATTTAGCTCATGAAAAAGAACATCTTTAGCTACACAAGAGTTACCTTGTTGCTCACAATAGTTCAAAAGAACATAATCCATAGCAGAAGCTATCCGATTCTCATCTGTCCTCTCTACGCCCATTTTAAGTGCAAGTTCATCCGCACGTTTAAAACCTATGGAATTAATCGAAGTAAGTACATAAGGATTATCTTTTATCTTAGAACATGGTTCATCTACATCTTTCATTGCAGTTGCAATGGTTGTTAAAAGAACAGGGGAAACATCAAAAGGAGAAAGAAATTCGCCAAGCTCTCTCATAGAACGAAACTTCTTCCAAGAGTCTTGAATCTTTTTTAGACGTTTTTCTTTTATACCTTTAAATTCTAGTAACCTCTCAATATCATTATCTAAAATTTTAACGAGTTCCTCTGCTCCAAACGTCTCAATGAGTTCTGAGGATAACTTTTTTGTAAAACCTTTTACAATTTTATTTAAAAAGAAAAAAAGTTGGTTTTGGTTCACCTTAATTGATGTAAATTTAAAAGTTTTTCCATACTTTTTATGCTCTTCCCAAACACCAGTAAGTGTTATAGCAGAGTCTTTTATATGCTCTACCTCACTTTCAAAGTACGTTCCAGAAACTTTTTCACCACTTTTAAGTACCGCAATAAAAAAGCCTTCTTCTTCAAAGAGAACTTTATCTATTTGACCGATGAGAGTTTTTGTCATGCTACACTCTTTTCATACATTGCAAAAGCTTTTTGAGTAAGTGAAGAGATCGGCGCGCTAGCTATAGAATCTAATGCTACCCAAGTTATATCTTCACCTAAATCTTCTACAAGATAAACAAATACTTTTAAACGAAAGTGAGTAACAGAGTGTTTAAATGTACCTAAACAAGTATCTTCATGTTTATGTGCTTCAAGAGATGGTAGTTCTAACATATCTTTATACATACCCTCTTTTGACTTCACCATTGCAATAGCATTATCTTCAATACATATAGCGTGGTGAAGTTCTTTATCTACATACGTAATTTTTTTCTTTTTATAATACAAGGCAGGGTTTTCTTTTCCTATACATCCAGTAATTAAAGGACATATATCGCACTTAGGATTTTTAGGAGTACAAATCATAGCACCTAAGTCCATTAAAGCCAAATTATGCTCAGTTGCACTTTTTAGATTTAAATAGTTATCCGCTAAAACCCATAATTCTTTATCTTTTACATCTACTTTAGCAAAAAATCGGGCTAAGACTCTTGCAATATTTGTGTCTACTACACTCACACTCTGCTTATATCCAAAACTACAGATTGCGCTTGCAGTATATCTTCCTATTCCTGGAAGTTTTTCTAATTCTGCTGAAGTATTAGGAAGTCCATCAGGACAAAGTTGTGCAGTTGCATGAAGATTTTTTGCTCGTCTATAATAACCAAGTCCACTCCAAAGAGAAAACACTTCATCAAGGGAAGCTTTTGAGAGAGACTCTAAAGTAGGAAATATTTTTAAAAATCTTGGATAATATTCTGCTTCAACACGTGAAACCTGCGTTTGTTGTAGCATCACTTCACTTAGGTAAATATGATAAATATTAGACGTTTTTCTCCAAGGAAGTTCACTTCTTGCATCCGTAACATACCATGATAAAAGACTATTTTGAGAATGTAGGAGTTGGCGTTGTGTCAAAAAGAACTCCTAAGGATTAAAATATGCGTTGATTATAATGTAGTTCTAAAAAATGAAGTTAAAATATGTCATTACGACATATTTTTTAAGCTTTTACTCTCTCTAAACGCTCTGGCTCTTGCGCTTTATAAAGTTCTGCACAACCTTTAGAAAGTTCACGAATTTTCAACATGTAGTTTTGTCTCTCAGTTTGCGAAATAGCTTTTCTTGCATCGAGTACATTAAATGTATTTGATGCTGCCATACAAAGATCATAAGCAGGAAGAGGAAGCCCTGCTTCTAGTGTTTTTAGGCACTCATCACATTTAGCATTAAAGTCTGTAAAAAGCATATCTGTATCTGCAACTTCAAAGTTGTACTTTGAAAATTGTATTTCACTCTCTTTATGAACATCACGATAATAAGTTGTACCATGTTCATTCTTACCCCAAACGATATCAAAGATATTGTCCACACCTTGAAGGTACATTGCAAGTCTTTCCGTTCCATAAGTAATCTCAACTGCAACAGGATTACACTCTATCCCTCCAACTTGTTGAAAGTAAGTAAACTGAGTAACCTCCATACCATTTAACCAAACTTCCCAACCAAGACCCCAAGCACCAAGTGTTGGTGATTCCCAGTTATCTTCTACAAAACGAATATCATGTTTTGAAACATCAAGCCCAAGAAATTCCAGTGATTTTAGATACAGTTCTTGAATATTATCTGGTGAAGGTTTGATTAATGCTTGAAACTGATAGTACGACCCAAGTCTATTTGGGTTTTCACCATATCTACCATCTGTTGGACGACGTGATGGAGCTACATATGCAGTAGCCCAAGGAGTAGAATCAAGTGAACGAAGAAATGTAGCTGGGTGGAATGTTCCAGCACCTGAAGAAATATCATAAGGTTGTACAATATTACACCCTTGTTTCATCCAAAATTCTTGTAGTTTTAGTAACATCTCGCTAAAAGTTATCATAATTTCCTCATTAGTTTACATTAAAATATTCTGTAATTATATCTTAGAATGCTTGTTTATTAATAAAGAAATGGATAGAATATTATCAATAAATCATATATATTTATTACTTATCTAGCCATTTACCTTCATCTATTTCTATAATTTTTGCTTTTATATATTATATAAATAAATCGGAGTACCAGTATATATATATTTTATCATACATAAGGATGACACTATCAATTTTACATTTTTAGAAGTTACAGAAAAAGATTTATTGAAAAAGGTATTTCAATTCAGATACAAAATTATTTTAGGGGTATATCCTAAATCTCTCAATAGTTCAAATATTAAAAACTGTGAAGAATCTGACGAATATGATCCTTATTCAATACATTTTGTAGCTTTAGACGAAGATGGAGATATATCTGCAACAGTACGACTGATCCACCATTCACCAATTGGGTATCCAACCGAGAATAGCTCGACTTTTGATAAAAGTATGTTTGAAAGATATAAACTCGCAGAGATGTCAAGAATATTTATAGCTACAAAATATAGAAGTATGCAGTCAACAAAAAATATTATAAATGGTCTTAAGAAGTTAATGTTTGTTAAGATGATGCAGCTAGGTGTAGAGTATAGTTACGGTTCACTTGAAGAAAATTTTTTAAGACTGCTCAAAATCTATAAACTATGTTATCATACGTTAGCGAACAAATCATCACATGGTTCTATTGGTTCACGATATCCATGCATTTTATATACTAAACAATTTGGGACTGATAATCCTGAGCTCATCAAACTCTGGGAGAAGGAATGTGAAACAGAAATTTTCTAGTGCTATACAAAAATTTTCTTTTGTTCTACTTCTATTAGTAAGTTTCACTCAGTTAAATGCCAAAGAAAATGACATACTCTCTTCTATCTCCAATGATATAGAACATTTTAATAAAGTAGCTACACTTACAAAACAAAATGAGCATTATCAGCCTTATATTATCTCTGTATTTCAAGGTAAAGAACTTGAAAAACTTGGTATTTCCAATCTAAAACAAGCTTTAGAATTAGTTCCAGGTATTGATATAGCCACAGATAATGCTAATACCATCACACCAATTTTCAGAGGTTCAAACTCTCTCGCATATGGTCAAACAAAACTTTTTATAGATGATGTATTGGTCAACAACCTCTTTATTGATGCTTATTCAGAATACCTAGGACTTCCAGTTGAGATGATAAAGAGAATCGAAGTTGTCAGAGGTCCGGGTAGCAAAACAAATGGGGTTAATGCCTATGCAGGTTCTATACATATAATCACTTACGCAGAAGACTTTTATGGTTTTGAACCTGATAATAAACTAGTTTTTAAATACGGTTCTTATGACTATAAAATGGGTGGGTTTGTAAAAACATTTAAAGAGAAAGATTTAAGAATTTATATAGATTTTTACTACCAACAAGATAATAAAAAATTACCCGCAGGACCAGATGGCCTTTCACAAGGTAATCTTAGTATTCCAGGGCTAGCTATAGACAATTCTTCTCTTTCAAAAAATACTGACGCACCATTATGGCTTACGGACTATTCTCTTGGACTAAACCTTACTTACAAAAACTTTTCTCTCAAAGCAAGGATGCTTGATCATACACAAGGGAGTGCATACGGTATCAATCTTGCATTACCCCAAGACAGCGATCGATTAAAACTACCAAGCTATTATCTTGAACTCGGCTATAATAAAGAGATTAATGACTTTAAAGTCCATATTAACGCAGGAATAAAATATGATACCTTTGATTCTCATTCAAAGCTTATTCCAGATGGCTTGCATTTTATAGATATTATTAGCTATCGCGAAGACGGCACAATTATCCCCATAACTTTAACAAATGGAGCATATGCAGAACACTTAGCAAAGCAAAGAACACTCTACCAATCTACTTATATTCAATATGACGGCATAGGTAAACATAATATTACTGCTGGTTATCGGCTAAGTAAAGAGCAAACAATAGGTATGGTTTCAAAACTTTCCAATCGATCAACAGGTGATGTGGCACTTATTGATTATACAGAGACCCTACCATTTTTTGATAAGAATGCTAAGCGTAATATAACGATTCTTTCTTTACAAGATGAATTTCAATTTAATAATCAAATTAGTTTTATCTACGGCTTTAACTATGAGCAAACCTCATATCAAGATGCAGAATTTGAACCTAGGATATCTATGGTCTACCAACTAGATTCTGAAAATATATTTAAAACTATATATAGTCGTTCTCACAGAAATGCCTCATGGCAAGAGATGTTTACAAAAAACAACAGTGCTCGAGTAGGTAACACCAACTTAAAACCTGAGAAAGTAGATGCCTTTGAAATTGCATATATCAAGACCTATTCGAGTGACACCTATTTCCAAACAAACCTTTTTTACCTTCTTAATAAAGACCAAATATCTAACTCCTCTACAAACCCCGAATATAAAAATGCTGTAGATACAAATATATACGGTTTAGAATTTGAGTACAATGGTCACTTTTCCTCTCTTGATAAATTCTATCTAAACTATTCTTATGTATCAGGAACTGCAAAGATAAAAAACACTGGAGAAAGCGAATATATACCAAATATTTCACATCACTTAGCAAAAGCATACTATATTTACGATATAGATCATACTTTAGCACTTAGCGGTGTTGCCAAATATGTCAGTTCAAAAGATAGAGTATCTACTGATACCCGTGAGAAAGTAAATGCGTATTCTACTGTAGATGCAACAATGAGCTATAAAAGCTTAAAATATGACTATACCCTAATGTTGAGTGTAAAAAATCTATTTAATGCAGATATAAAATATGCATCTCCACCAAATACCTATAGTGAAGATTATACACAAGAACGCAGAAATTTTCTCATAACTCTAAAGAAGAAATTTTAAATGAAAAAAATAATTCTTCTTCATTTAGCTCTTTTTAATTTAGCCTTTGCCTATAATTATGATGAAGTGCTACTCAAGGCCCAAGCTTCCATTTTTCCTAAAATAATGCTTTTAGATAAAAAGCTAGAATATAAACTAATAGATGGAAAAATAGTCTATACAATTATTTATGATAAGAGTGATTATTTCACAGCCTTGGATATAAATAACTTTATAAATACAAAATACAAAGGATACTTAGATAAATATGCTTATAGAATTAACCTTGTAGAAATTTCAGATTTTTCACAAAGAACAGAAGCTTCTTCTATCTATGTACTTCATGTTGGCAAATATATTAAAAAAATAGCAACTATTGCAAAAGAAAAAGGTGTAATATCTTTTTCGTATGACATTAATAATTTAAAAAATGGATTAATGTTTTCATTATCAATAGAAAAGTCTATCGTACTTTATCTTGAGAAAAGAAATATACCTTCACAAGATGTAGACTTTGTTGATTCTTTATTACAGATGGTTCGATTTATTGACAGCAAAACTTTTAATGAGAAAATTATATTCAATGATGTTTTAACTCCAAAACTCATTTATGTAAATATAGTAAAAAAATTAAGTTTTAGCAGGAGTATTTAAATGCAAGAAAAAATGAAATCGCTCTCTAGTAAAATAATTTTAGTAATATCATTCATCTTTATATCATCTATATTGATAATTTTTAGTGTTTTTGAAAAAATGAATAAAGAGGCTTTTTACAGCGTTGAAATAGAAAAAGCAAATCTAGTTGTAAGAACAATTGAACCATTAATTGCTCTCAATATATATCTTGGTATGGAAAGCAGAATTGATAGTACAGTGCTTCAACTTATAGAAAATCCAAATATCCTAGCTGTTAAAGTTTTAAAAAACAACAAGATTATTAATGAAAAAAAATCTAGAGAATATAACATAAATGTCGAAAGCTCCTTTATCATAGAGAAGAATCTGTTTCAACCTAATTCTAAAAATAAAATAGGTAGTATAATCCTTGTATACTCAAGTAAAAACTATGAAAAATTGATAGATAGGTATAGAAACCTTCTTATGAAGGTAATTTTTGCATTTAGTATATTCTTTTTACTATTTGGATTGTATGTAAAGAAACTTTTATCTCCTCTAAAAAATATTGCAAAATCATTAAAAAATTATTCTCCAGATCAGAAGATTAATATTCCTTATATAGAAGAGAACAATGAAATTGGCCTCATTTCACAAGCCCTAAATAATATGCAGCAAAGCATATTGCAGTATTCGGAACAACAACAAAATATTAACAGATACCTTGAAGATAAAGTAAGCGAAAAAACATTAAAGTTACGCACACAACTCTACACAAATTCTCTCACAAAATTACCAAATAGACTAAGTCTGCTACACGACATTAATATCTTCAAAGATAGTGCTCTACTTATTATAAATATTGATGATTTTAAAGAGATAAATGATTTTTTTGGACTACTAGCTGGAGATAATGTTTTAATAGCATTCGCACATAAGTTAGAAAGTATGTTATCGATGGAGAAAAATATTACGTTGATACATCTTAGCGGTGATGAATTTGCTCTCTTCTTCATGGAAAAACCTTCACTAAAGAGCTTTGTAGAAACCGCAAAAACTTTGATTTTAGATATAGAAAAAATGGTTTTCTTTCACGAAGAAAATGAGCTTTCAATAAGGGCTACACTCGGTGGAGCATTCCAAACTCAGGAAGCTTTAGAAAAGGCAGATATTGCTCTAAAATCTGCTAAAAAACGTGGTAAATCATTTTTACTTTATGATGAAAAGTTAAATGTTGAACAGCAATATAAGAATAATATTGAGTGGGTTAAAAAAATTAATATAGCTATTGAAAAGGATAAAATAGTTCCATTTTTTCAACCTATTTATGATAATAAAACTAATGCTATTGTAAGTTGTGAATGTCTCATCCGATTAATTGATGAAAATAATAATGTTATTAGTCCTTTTCATTTTCTTAGTATTGCTAAAAAAAGTAAGCTCTATGTGAAATTAACAAAAATTATGATTGAAAAAAGTTGTCGATACTTTGAACATCTGGATTGTGATTTTTCACTTAACCTATCAGTTGAAGATATGCTTGATGAAGATATTGTTAATTATATCAAATTTAATATCAAGAGATACAATGTAAGTAAAAAAATTGTTTTTGAGATCCTGGAAACTGAAGGAATAGAAAGCTATGAAGAGGTATCACTCTTTATCGATGAAATGAAATCCTTTGGATGTAGAATAGCCATAGATGATTTTGGTTCAGGATATTCAAATTTTGCATATCTACTTCAACTCAACATCGACTATATTAAAATAGATGGGTCACTCATAAAAAACTTAGATAAAGACTTAAACGCTAGAATGGTTGTCGAAACGATTGTAAGTTTTGCCCAAAAATTAAATGTAATTGTTATAGCAGAGTATGTTCACAATGAAGAAATACATAAAAAAGTTAAAGAATTAAATATAGACCGCTCTCAAGGTTTTCACCTCGCAGAGCCTCAAGAACAATTAACTTCATAGCATTTTACATATAATGTCCCCTACTTCTTTATCTAATGCTGATCCAACAACACCACATTTCACTTTGAGTAAAAAGCATATATTATCTCTTTTAGGTGGAGTTAAGCACTCATAATTACCCATACCTTTACTTATAATTAAATCAGCATTATCAAAAAGCTCTTGCGCTTTTCTATTTGCTCGATTATACGAAAAGCCAGGTGTATTCACGCCGCTATCAACTAAATTACATAAGGTATCAAATCCACACGCTTGTGCTTCTTTCATCGTCACATCATTTATTATAGGATTTCCCCTAACCATATATGTAAACTCTATTGATGGGTACAACTCTTGTAAAGTTTCAATAAACATATAATCAAAAATATGTTCGCCTACATTATCGCCTAAAAGCACTACATTTTTTGCGCGTTCAAGTTCTTTTTGAAATATATCCATATCATTATGGGAAAAATCTGTGTGAAATATTTTTTCTAATTCTTCTTCTAAAGAAAACTCAACTGCCGCTGCTAAATCTATAACATTCCCAGCTACTGCTATCTTTGTAGCTGTTAAGAGTTTGTTCTCTGTAATGGATAACTTCTCTTTTAAGATGGGTACAAAAGAAAGAGCTTTTTGTGTTGAGAGTTCTTTTACCTCATCGTAAAGGTCTTTTTTATTGGCGATCTCTGCCATGTTTTCATATACATAGGATGCGATTTCTGGTGGGTTTTGTTTAAAAGAAAAATCTTTACTTAGATTTTCAACGGTTGATGTAAGTTTTTGGGTAAGTTTTTCATCTGCATCTATCGCACGGGCAACTTTTACACTTTGGTTGATTATACAAGTAACGCAAGCTTCATCTATATTCATTTGAGTCTACTTATCTGCATATTCTTCTACAGTTTTATTCCACATAAGTTTATATTTTCTTCGCATAAATTCAACTTCTTGTTGTGAAAGCCTTAGCTGTTCTGTAAGTGTAGCTATTGTGTTTCTATCTTCATCGTATAGCTCTTGTAAAGATTTAAGTGCCTCTTTGAGAAAATCATTTTCCACTCGAACAGAATCAAGTGTTTCATCTTTTGCATCAAGAACTTTCTCATGAAGGTTAATAATTGTACCAATAGTTTTTTCGATAAACTCAGGTTGAACAACTAATTCTTGGGTATTTCTTCGAGCTAGTTCTTTAAGTTTTTGAGGAATAACCGTATCTACCGCACCTTTAGAGGGATTAATCATTCTGATACCATCTTGAACCATTACAGTTAACTTTTCACCTTCGACTAAAGCGTCAAGGGCGTCCATATTTAAACCTGTTAATTCACAGTATGCGTCATCACTAAGCCATTCCACAGTAACTCCTTTCTCATATAGCTTGAACTAGTCCAAGCTATATTCAATCATTAAAGCTTTGCCTATCCCCAAGATAGGAAACCTCTACCTATAAGCTGATTATCGTCTCTATTTCTGAAGAATCCATTTCAACTTTTTTTGCTTTTGCTATTCTATCTTCTTTTAACTTCACTAATAACTCTTCGTTACCAAGTGCTAAAATTTGCATTGCTAAGTATGCAGAGTTAATTGCTCCAGCTTTACCTATAGCAACAGTAGCAACTGGCATACCAGCTGGCATTTGAACAGTTGAAAGAAGTGCATCGATTCCTGAAAGAGCAGAAGCAGACATTGGTACACCAATAATTGGCTTCACAGTTTTAGAAGAAAGGACACCCGCTAAATGTGCGGCCATACCAGCAGCAGCAATGAAAACTTGTGCACCTTTTTTTTCAGCTGATTTAATATAATCTGCTGTTCTTTCAGGTGATCTATGTGCTGAAGAGATAATCATCTCATAGTTAACACCAAAAGCTTCAAATGTGTCAGAACACGATTTCATTACCTCATAATCACTTTTAGAACCCATTACAATTGATACAAATTTCATTTAATCTTTTCCTATAAATTTATTTATGAAATTATAGCGAAAATTAATTACCTCTTAGTATAGCACTTGATATATTTGTCATTTGTCCTTCCCTTACTTCTTGAAAAACATTTGGCATAGGAGTACTACTTACATTACGACCATAGATAAAACTTTGTTCTTCAACCAATGTCTTGTATGCTTTATTTAACGTTAATGTTCTTTCATACGATGGAAATAATAATATTGATATGTCATTGTGTAACTGATCTATCATCTCTTGTTTTAATTTTCCATCTTTAGCAAAAAATTTCTCCTGTACTTCATCATTGTTTCTGAATTCATTTGCTGAATGATTATTTTGCAAATAAAAACTATATTCATATTGGGAAGCATGATTTTTATATTTTACAGTAGGTTCTTTTAGCCCTACTATGCCTTTTTGGCTCCAATGGTTCCAAGCGTAGTTGTGTGCATTTTTATCTATTCCATCAAGCATTCGAGGATATGCAAATACAGAGTCAGTTGTCGTTCCAAGGTGGGAATGACACCCCATACAGTTAATAGTCTCTTCATGAGTTTGTGGTCTTAAGCTACCTTGTTTATCTTCAATAAATCCCTGATATATCCAACCGATGTCATTGTTTAGCCCCTCTTCATAACTACCTCTAAATGTTGCCATAACAGCTTTAGAATTGTCTAATGCTAAAGCTTCTTGTAATTCAGATGAAGCGATTCTCTTTATCTCACTGTATGTTTTCCAAGTATATTTTTTAGCATATCGTAATTCTTTCATCCGTTGAGACATCTTAATATGATTCTTAGTATTATCCCAGTCTAAATACCTAACACTATGTAAAAATTCTGTTCCTACGGGAAATAAACCTAGAGCCAAGTGAACATTACCTTTTTCTAAAAATTCTTTGGCCTTGCCAACATATGACATTTTGTCGTACGTTGTTATAATAATTTGTGTACTAGAGTCTAATGTACCATTCTGATTCAAATCCACCCCATATAGTACTTCATCTATTGCAGTCGGTAAATTTACATCTTTATTTTTAATCAAAGACTCTACAATTTTTAAATTTAATTTATAAACTTCCAAATCAAAACTACCTTTATCATCCTGCGAAAATACTTTAGCTAAACGAATCATCACATCATCTGTCGAACCATTGGTAGGCCAAAATGTACCTAAAAATGGGTAGTATCTAAATGCTCTCCATAATGTGTACTCGTTATTATTATCTTTATCAAAACCCTCATCATCAAAATTGAAATAACAATCTGGCTTATACCCTTTCCACGATTCTGGGAGTTTATCGGCTAAAATTATTGTGCCGTTTGTGTCAATATAATTTGATTCTCTCACATACTCTAATATACTCTCATCACTAATTTTTTGTACCTCCACACTTCGATCTTTAAAAAGATTTATATATGGGTTTTTCATAATTTCATGTGGGAAGTTGTATTCCAGCTGTAGGTTTGTATCGTTATAATAATTTGGAATCTTTCCAACTGTATGACAACTATAACACGGATTAGAGATAGCTCCAGTTACATTATCTTCAGTTTTTGTATAACACATTGAAGTTATATAACTTGCTCTTGTATTGATTATCTTGTCATAGCTAATGTTGTTATCGTTTTCTAAGTTCTGCAGATAACTTATCTTATCCGTTGAATTTACAGATGAATTATCTGCACAAGCTAGAAATAATATACTGATTGTAAAAAATATAAAAAATTGATTCATTATGTTTGTCCCAAGGAAATTAAATTGAAGAAAAAATGTAATCAAGACAAGAAGTCTTGATTAAAAAGCTTATTGAAAAATATTACTTGGAATACCATCAATATAACCTATTTCAGCTTTTAGCTGCTCGTCAGTAGCGTTTTCAATGAGTGCTGAATTTGGTTTTGTGCCATCAGCCGCTTTTGGGTTGTCTTTAAATGGATGTTGTGTATTAATCAAAAGAAAACCTTTGTTCCCAACAACACCTGTATCCACACCAGTAACTTCACCTCCAATCGGTAAAGAAGCTATTCTAGTCATAGTTTTATCAACTGTATTGTAAGCCCATGACATATTGTTTACATGTTTTGTTGTATCTTCTGAGATTAGTAATGTGTTATGCCCAATGTAAGTGATATTATCAGGATTAGAAATTCCTTCTGGAGAACAAGTCCATTCATCAGCATAGTTATCATTAACACCTAATGGCTTACCAACAACAATTGCTTCCATTTTTGTACCACTATAATCTGCATCTAAAGAAACTTTATATACAGCTCCACAAATATTTTTAGCTAGTTTGATATCATTAGCTGGTTCAGTGCCTTTATAGTTGTCTTCCATACTTTTCTCAATCGAACTCATAGCTACATAAAGAGAATTGCTATCTTTATCATATGTTAAGCCTTCTTCTTTTCTAAACTCAGTCGTAGCGCCTTTATATGCTGCATATTTACGAGATTCTAAGAAAGCCGCTGCTTTTTCTTGACCTGGCACTAATTTTAAACACTCTATTGTAGAATCTTCATAAACTCTTGTGAAATCAGTAGCACATGTTCCAGCTGCGTCAGGCTTAGCAATTTCAAAAATATCTGTTAATTTCATTTTAGAATCAATTAAAGCTTTAACTTCACTGTCTTTTGCATGTCCTAATTCTACCCATGAAAGGTCAAAGCTACCGCCATTCTCTGCTGATGTTTGTGCAACTTTAGCAGCATACAACGTACCTTCCCAATCAGCTTTAAAACTGTCAATTTTTGTATCTGAAACAAACTTCCAGAAACCTTTTGCTGTTCCATCATCTGACATATACACAGTTTTACCATCTGGCATCATCGCTGCTAACTCTGGTGTATATTTACCAGTTACATAGTGCTTAGAAGACTTCGTAGTTCCATCTGCTTGTGGTTGAACCTCAACGATATAACCATAATTATATGGAGAGAAATAATCTCCGTTATACCCATTTGTCTTATCAATATTAGTATCACCGAGATATTTTTGCATACCATTTACATATGAACAAAAATAGTTAGATTCGCCTGATGTATCATTATCAGTTCCATCTAATGCACAATCGGCATAAAAAGGGGAAGCAGTGTCTGCAAAGATTGAGTTTAATGAATAATCTTCCTCTCCGCCTAAATGGGAGCCATATGTTGTTTTAGAGCTAGCACAATTAATAATCGTTCCGCCAATTGCAGATAAGTCAACTGGTTTTGTCTCTACTGGTACTAAAGCACCATTTTCTAATGTAAGTTCAGTGTTATAAAGTTCACCTGGACGTTCTTCCATATGTGTTACTAAATAAGATTTACCACCAACATTTATTAGTGAGTTTCCATCAGGTCCATCTGAGATATCTTGTGAGCCATCTGACTTTAAAATAGGCATATCATTTTTATCAGTCATAAGGCCGATAGTACCTGTACCAATAGTATCACCCATTTTTGCTAATGTTTTATATGTTAATGGGTATTCTTGCGTTGTATTGTCAGTATAACTAACTGTAAGCGTATCAGAAACTCTCATAGAGCGTTTTTGTGTGTCATTTGATGAAAGTTCCACAGGAGTAAATGCAATACCCTTTACTTCTTTTTCTTGAGAACCATCTGAACTACAACCAACTATTGTTAATGATGCTAGTGCTATACTAGCTGCTATTGAAATTTTGTACATTTACTTCTCCATATATAATATGGGAAGAAGTATATATTTCACGTATTACAGAAAGAATTCGTAAAGTAGACATTTTGGCTACATAGAGAATAAGCTATTTTTTAGGATTTGTTCCCATATCTGCATTTACAGGTACTCTTAAAAAAGTATATACTGGCATTGTTGTAGGGAGTGTTATAGGGTTTGTATTTCCACTATGTACTGCATCTAAAACTTTTTTACTTTCTGCAAGTATCTGCTTTAACTGCATATACATTTTGCCATCTCTCTCATATGTAGAACCAATTTCATTATCTACTATTTCAATCTCAGAACCAAGAGGTGCCATGATTTCCATCTCATCATTAGGAAATGTTTTATACTTGCATAGATAATGCGTTCCTCCCTCAGTCACAATACCACTTACTTGATGTGTTCCGAACTGCATAGAAAAATCTAGGCTTTGTGTATCATTTTTTTCAAAAGGACGAGAAACTAGATAGGCATCTGTATATCCACGATTTTGTAAAGATTGAAGTTCATACTGGTATTTATCCTCATTAAATTCTTCTCTATAGTAATCATTAATCGCCATTCTATATGCTTTTGCAGTTGTCGCAGCATAGTTTGCCGTCTTTGTACGTCCCTCAATTTTTACCGAATCAACTACACCAGAGTCAAGAATCTCTTTCATATGAGAAGCAAGATTTAAATCTTTTGCATTCATGATATATGTGCCAACACCCTCTTCCTCTTCAAGTCTAAAAAGTGTACCAGTATCAGGGTTTGCAGCATACATTTCATACTCAAATCTACAATCATTTGCACATGATCCTCGATTTGGTACACGACCACTTTGAAGCGTTGATATAAGACATCTTCCGCTGTATGCAAAACACATCGATCCATGAACGAAAACCTCAAGCTCTAAGTCTGGAAGCTCTTTTTTAATCGCAACTAAATCTTTAAGTGATATTTCACGAGCCGTAATAATACGAGTAGCACCCATTTCATGATAAATCTGAGCATCAAGTACATTCATAACATTAGCTTGTGTTGAAAGGTGTAGTGCCATTCCAGGTGCTAAATCATGACATAATTTAAGTACACCAGGAGTAGCTACTATAAAAGCATCTGGTTTCAATTCAGCCATTGCAATAATATGTTTTTTAAGAAGACTTAGTTGAGAGTTAAAAGGAAACCCATTAATAGTTGCATAAACCTTTTTACCTCTTTCATGAGCATAAGCTATACCTGCAGCAAAATCTTCCATAGAGAATTCTTTGCCTGAACGAATACGAAGAGAAAAGTGTGAAACACCTGCATAAACTGCATCAGCACCAAAATCAATTGCTATTTTTAATTTTTCTAAAGTTCCCGCAGGAGATAATAATTCTACTTTTTTCATTAATTTCCAAACTGAGCAAGAAGCGCTTCAATATCATCTGTTGAGGCTAGATCATGATTTTCATCACCTACAATGTGTGTTGCCGATGAAACTCTATTTTCATCATCAATTTTACCCTCAAAAAGAGTATTCATATATTTTGCGAGCGAACGCATTACATTAATTACACGTTCAATTTTTTGACGATGTATATCTTGGTATTGCATAATATCCATAACACTCATAATAGAATCTCCACTATTTTGAAGTACTTCTATTGTTTCACTTGCTTCCTTAAGAGCTTTCTTATTTTTTTCTAGTTGCTCGTTAAAGGCTTTTACTTCGGGAAATTTTGCACTTAATGTTGTAAAAAGTTCTACATTAGAGCCAAGTACTTCCACAATAGAAGATATATTTTCTTCTCTGTCCATCAAATCATTACTTATGCCTTCAATAATGTCAAAAATTTCTGAGGCTTTTTCTTCACTCTCTTTCGTTACGTCATCTAGCTGATGAACCATTTTGTTTTCATCAGTCGCTGGAAGTGGCCAATGGTGTGAAGTTTCATCAGTATAGCCAAGAGGATTACTATTATTTATGGCCTCTTCACTCTCTTCTTGAATCGCCTCATCAGAGCCAAGTATATTCTCTAGATCTTCATCAGAAATTTCATCACCGGATTCATCTCCTAGTGCATCAATATCATCCGCTGCATCTTCCATTAAAGCATCTAATTCTTCTTGAGTCATATAAATTTCTCCATTGAATAATTAATTATTTACACTATAATATCATAAATATGTAAAATTGCGAGAAAAAATGATTATTGACCTACATAACCATACTACTCTTTGTAACCATGCCCAAGGTACTATTGATGAGTATATAATTCAAGCTATACAATCGGGAACAAAAATATTTGGTTTTTCCGAGCATGCACCCATGGATTTTGATCAAAAATATCGTCTAAGTTTTGAGCAAATGAATGTATATCAAGACAATGTCCTAAGAGCTAAAAAGAAATATGTAAATGACATAGAAATTTTACTTGGCTATGAAGTTGATTTTTTAGAAGGTCACATGGACGAAAGAGTTCTACATGCTGATGTTGATTATCTCATTGGTTCTGTTCATTTCATTGATAAATGGGGTTTTGATAATCCTGAATTTATTGGTAGATATGAAGATGAAAATATAGATGATATTTGGCAAAAATACTTCGATACAATTGAGAAAATGGCAAAAAGTGGATTATTTGATATTGTAGGTCATTTAGATCTCATTAAAGTGTTCAAATTTATGCCAAGTAAAAATATTTTAGATATTGCGAATAATGCACTTATAGCAATAAAAGAAGCAAACATGGTTTTAGAGATAAATATGGCGGGGTATAGAAAACCTGTTAAAGAGGCTTACCCATCTCAAGAACTTTTAGAAGCAGCCTATAATTTAAAAATTCCTATAACTTTTTCTTCTGATGCACATGCACCAGAGCAGGTAAGTTTATTCACTAAGGAAATCCTTTCTTTAGCTCGTAATGTTGGCTATACGCAGTGTGCAACTTTTAACAATAGACAAAGAAAAATGATAGACTTTTAATCATTTTTTGTCATGTATAAGCTTAGGCAACATATAAGATTATAATATCATATGTATAACTTATTATTTTATATTATATTAATCTTATATTTGTTATAATTCTTACTTAAGATAATAAATAAGGAAAAATAATGAAAAAAATAATATTAACTGTAATTTCTGCTGCTTTACTACTTGCTAATGCTGCACAAGAAAATAAAACTCAAACTGAAGTACAGGTTGCTCAAACTAAAACTGAAATCAAAGCTGTTGTAGCAAAAGCTGAGAAAGAAGTTCAAGTAGTTGAAAAAGAAATTCTAGCAGTTGTAAAAGAGTCTAAAACTGAAACTGGTGATGTATTTGAAATTAAAAAATCAAAAAGAGAAGCTCTTCTTGAAGCTGAGTTAGCAAAGAAAGAAGCTTCAAGAGATGAACAAGCTGCGTTGAGGGAAGCAAAACTTCAAAAACTTGATTCTGACCTAGCCGAAAGAGCAAAACAAAGATCGACAATAGTTTATTAATATAATCAAAGTTAGCATCTCAGCTAACTTTCAGTATTTACCATCCACATAAAAAAACACCTAAATAATTAAAAATAAATCTTTCTCATGCATTAATTCTAAGCTTTAGAATCAAAAAAAGACTAAAGTATAAAGTGTAATTTAAAGCTAAGATATGTATAATGTGTATATAATAAAATTACAAAAGGAATTATTAATGGGTAAATATATAGAATTAACAGCAGCAGATTATGAAGCAACAGTAGCAGAGGGTGTATCTTTAGTAGACTTTTGGGCTCCATGGTGTGGACCTTGTCGTATGATCGCTCCAATTATTGAAGAACTAGCTGAAGACTTTGATGGAAAAGCTAAAATCTGTAAAGTAAACACAGATGAAGAGCAAGATATCGCTGTTAAATTTGGTATCCGTTCAATCCCTACTATCATGTTCTTTAAAGATGGTGAGATGGTAGACCAAGTTGTTGGAGCTCAATCTAAACAAGCTCTTACTGATAAGATCAACGGTCTTTTAGCGTAATCGATAAAAAAACTTTACGTCCTAGAAAAAAGGGGAAAAGTCTTTTTTCTTTATCTACATTGTTAGCTTCATTTTTTGGGGCAGCAATGATAGCCGCTGCATTTGCATACTTCAACTACAAATTCTCAGAATACAAATTTATTGACTTTGAAGAATGGACTTTTTATGAAAAAAGTGATGTATTTATTCCAAACCAAGAAAAATATATCGTTATCTTTTATTCTTCAAAAGAAACAGGCACTATGGAAAAACTAGCAAAAATAAATTTAAATCTACCAATACTCGCAATTGACTACTACAACAAAGTACGTGAGAATACTCCAAATACTACTTTTTTAAGGTCTGGAACAAAAAATTCTTTATCTTTTATTCAAAGATTTAACATTTATGAATCTCCATCTATTTTTTTTATAAAGAAATCAAAAGACACTCTTTATAAACAAGACAGTATGATACGTAAACTAGATAATCTTAATGAATTATCAAAACAAGTAAATAGCTTATAGGAAAATAAATGATATTAGACTGCGCAATTATAGGTGGTGGACCTGCTGGACTTACTGCTGGACTTTATGCTACACGTGGTGGACTAGAAAATGTAACTATGTTTGAAAAAGGTATGCCTGGCGGTCAAATCATGAACTCTTCAGAAATAGAAAACTATCCTGGAGTGACTGGTGAAATAACGGGTATGGATCTTATGACTTCATGGCCTGAGCAATGTCAGAGATTCGGTCTTAAACATGAAATGGTTAATGTTACTCGTGTAACTAAAAATGAAAAGCTATTTACAATTCATAAAGAAGATGGAACAACGACTGATGCACATAGTGTTATAATTGGGACAGGTTCTTCTCCTCGCCGTGTTGGCTTTAATGGGGAGGATGAGCTTTTTGGTAAGGGTGTGAGTACCTGTGCTACATGTGATGGCTTCTTTTATAAAAATAAAGAGGTTGCTGTAATTGGTGGTGGAGATACTGCTTTAGAAGAAGCTCTATATCTAGCAAAAATCTGTTCAAAAGTTTATTTAGTTCACCGTAGAGATACTTTTCGATCAGCTCCAAATACAATAGATAGAGTAAAAAGAACTGAAAATATTGAGCTTGTACTAAATTCTTCACCAGATGAAGTATATGGTGATAAAATGGGTGTTGTTGGACTCAAAGTTAAAAATAAAGATGGTCAAATTCGTGACATTGTAGTTCCAGGTGTATTTACTTTTGTTGGGAATGATGTAAATAATGAAACTCTCCTCCAAGAAGATGGAAGCTTTTTATGCGATATGAATGATCAAGGTCAAGTAATTGTAGATATTAGTATGAATACTTCAATCCCTGGTCTTTTTGCAACGGGAGATATGCGTATAGCAGCTCCTAAACAAGTTGTGAGCGCGGCTGGAGATGGTGCAGTTGCTGCACTCCAAGCTATTTCTTATGTTGATGAGTTACTAAACGACTAGATCAACCCTTCTTCTGTCCCAAGTACAACTTGGGAATTTTCTTTCTCTACTTTTTAATCAAAACACTACTAAAGATTTGGTATCATTCTAAATTATAAATAAATTTATTTAAAGGCAATACTTATGATTAAAATTGGCGTATTTGGTGCAAGTGGTAGAGTTGGGAAACTTCTTTTAGAAGATTTAAAAGTTACTCCAGATATGAGTGTAAGTACTGTATATGTTAGAAATGAGTTAGATTTTTCAATTGACCCATCTATACTCATTACAACAGATATGAAATCATTTTTAAACTCATGTGATGTAGTCGTTGATTTTTCACTTCCTGATGCTTGTGAGACGCTTCTTGAAACTGCAATGGATATACCAAAACCGCTAGTAATAGGTACAACTGGTCTTAATACATATCAACTTAACTTACTTCAAGATGCAAGTAAAGTTATGCCTATACTTTACGCTACAAATATGTCACTAGGTGTAGCCCTCTTAAATAAGCTTGTATACCAAGCTTCATCTGCCTTAGAAGGCTTTGATATTGAAATCGTAGAGATGCATCACAAACATAAAAAAGATGCTCCTAGTGGAACGGCATTAACTCTCAGTGAATCGGCTGCTGCGGGTAGAAACTTAGATATAAATAAAGTACGAGTAAGTGGTAGAGATGGAAACATCGGTGAGAGAACAAAAGATGAGATTGCTGTCATGGCACTTCGTGGTGGAGATATCGTTGGTCGCCATACTGTTGGTTTTTATAACGATGGTGAATTTATAGAACTAAACCATACTGCTACATCAAGAAATACATTCTCTAAAGGTGCAATCAGAGCAGCTAGCTGGTTATCAAAAAAAGAATCAGGCTTATATAGCATAAGCGATTGTTTAGAGCTTAACTAATCTTCCTCAAACTAAAACTCATTTAAAACTCTGACTTTAAGAATTAAATCTTCTATATTCTTAAAGTCTATATCTAGCAAATATTTTTCTTTTTGCAGATCTGTTGATTTATATACTCTAAAGTTTTCTACTTCACCAATAAAATCTACATCAAATACAGCATCCACACCCAAATCATAACTTTTAAAAGCTTTTAATGATTCTAGTCTATACAATTTATTCGCCTTAACTATATACGCTATATATGGATTGTATCGC
This sequence comes from Sulfurimonas sp., assembly GCF_047622445.1. Classification (GTDB taxonomy): domain Bacteria; phylum Campylobacterota; class Campylobacteria; order Campylobacterales; family Sulfurimonadaceae; genus Sulfurimonas. The sequence goes on along the minus strand of NZ_JBLHOE010000003.1, from coordinate 54,348 downwards.
TTATGTAGAGAGTGTGAACTTTGGAAAAAAACAAAATCTTCTTTACTATCACGATGCACAATCTTAACACTCTTATGTAAGGCTAATGAATAATCCAAGAAAATAACTTTTTTAAGCTTTTGCATACTCAAGATATTTTGTGTATCTTTTTGCACAATATCATTGGAACGATTAAGGGAAGCGTAACTTTGGTATAGATATAACATCATGATAGAAAGAATAGAAATTGAGATAATAAGTTCTATAAGAGTAAACGCTTTTCTTTGTATCATTGAAGACGTACCCTGAGCAGCGAAACTGAAAAAGCATCTGTTTTTAGCGTACTTGTCCCTATCTCTAAAGACATTTCTGGAGTTTCTGTTATCTCTTCGTCTGTTGCATCTGTTGATTCACTTAAATCAATCACATCAAGTTCCGAATATATTACTTTTATTTTTGTATTTTTAAGTTTTCGTCGTAATTCATCTCGCATATCAAAATCACTCAGTAAATCATATAGAGTTGTACTTTTATTTTCAAATCCATACTTTTCATTCCCCATCAAAAAAGAGCTGTACTGATTTGTTTTTATTTTACTTTTAAGCGAGATAAAAATGTGCGTATTATTTGCATACATTTGAATTAATGCCATAATAACTACAGAAATGATCATTACTGCAATCATCACTTCGATGAGTGTAAATCCATCTTTGAAACTAATCTCTTTAGTCATTTCCTAAACCGATACGAATCGCTTCATCCAAGGATGTTCCACCCTCTTTAAGCATCTGTAGTAATTGTAAAGAGATAGTTTTCAAACCATCTTTTTCTAACTCTGTCCTAATGGTATGCTCATCTGTCGTTGTTTTGAGTAGCTCTTTTACTCTGTCGTTCATAACAAGTAATTCACCAATCGATCGACGCCCAGAATAGCCGCTATATCCACATACTCTACATCCCTCAGCTTTATATATTTTTGTGTCAATATCAATATTATAATCATCTGCGAACTCTTCAGCAATGCTGTCTTCAACTTTACACTCATCACACAAAACACGAACAAGCCTTTGGGCGAGAATGCCCAAAAGTGAAGAAGAGATTAAAAAGGGGGCTATTCCCATATCTGCGAGTCTTGAAATTGTAGCCGCAGCTGAATTTGTATGAAGAGTTGAAAAAACCAAGTGACCTGTTAGTGCTGCTCGAATTGCAATTCCTGCTGTTTCTTCATCACGAATTTCACCAATCATAATAACGTCTGGATCTTGCCGTAAAATAGAACGCAGTGCAGAAGCAAAAGTGAGCCCTGCTTTTTCATTCACTTGAATTTGAGCGATATTATCTGATTTATATTCTACAGGATCTTCAACAGTTAAAAGGTTTTTATGAGGTTCTTCAACCTCACGTAAAAATGAGTGAAGAGAGGTTGTCTTACCACTACCAGTTGGCCCTGTTACTAGTATTATTCCATGAGATGCACGGAGTAATTTCTTTACTTCACCAATGAGTGAGTTATGGAAACCAAGTTCAGTAATATCAGGAATTTGAGAACTTTGCATTAAGAGTCTCATTACCACTCGCTCTCCATAAAATGTAGGCAACACAGAAACCCGAACATCTAGTGATTCTCCAGCAATCTTAATCTGTGTACGACCATCCTGAGGAATTCTTTTTTCAGAGATATCGAGATTTGAGATTACTTTAATGCGACTTACAATGAGGTTCACAATTTTTTTATCAAGATCCGCATTTTTAATAAGCATACCATCAATTCTAAAACGTACTTCACCACGCTTTTCTTGTACTTCTATATGAATATCCGAAGCTCTCTTTTTTACAGCCTGATAAAAAAGAGCATTAACGAATTTAATGATAGGCGCAGATTCTTCACTCGTTAAAATATCAGAAGATGTACGTAAAAAATCTGTTAGCGATATATCTTCTTCACTATCACCCGTAGTATCTTCTTGCATAGTTTCCATCGTTCTATCAGAACGAAGCTCTAAGAATCTATTGTAGAGTCTATCATACGAGTCTTCGTCAAGGATTACTAAAGGATATTTTGTTTCAAGTTTATTGTAGTAGTTACTTGCATCAGTAAGATATCTTTCACACATCAGTGCAGTAATTTTACCATCTACCTCACTAAATAAAAGAGAATTTTTAACGCTTAGCTCTGTGGATAATTCTTCTGGCTCATATACTTCCAAATGTAAATCATGGCAAGGGTCTAGTTTTAACATCTTAGCTATTCATCCAAATCATCAATCTCAACTTCTTCAAGCTCAATTGGATTAGATTTCTCTTTTAGGTTTTTAAATACTTCTACATTATACTCTTTTTGGAGTTTTGCCACATACCCAAGTTGTTTTTGAAGCTCTGAAAGATTTTCACTTTTATCTATTACATATGGAGTTAATACAACAACTAAATTTGTTTCTTCCTCATCCGTAGAGCTTGATTTAAACAAAGCTCCTAAGTAGGGAATATCACCTAATAATGGAACCTTACTTTCATTTTCTACATCAACATTTTTCACTAGCCCACCAATGATAACACTTTCTGCATGACGTAAAATAACCTGTGTTTTTACTTCTTGCTTTGATGTTACAGGTTGTTCACCAGTTGCCGCATCACCAAAACTATCTACACTTTCTAAAATTGCTTCCACTTCCAATGTAACTTTATCTTTAGAAGAAACGCGTGGTTTAATTTTTAAAGTAAGCCCTACATCTTCTCGTTTAAAACTATTTGTTACACCAGTAAGTCCTCCTGTTGATACACTACCACTTGAAATAGATATTGTTTGACCTACATATATAGATGACTCTTTATTATTAACACAAAGTATAGATGGATTAGAAATTGACTTTGAAGCGTCATTTTTCTCTAAAAAATCTATTGCTGCATGTAACCCGAACCCAGTAGTTAGAGCAGAGGGTAGTGTAATACCTGCAGCTGTTAGAAAAGAAGTATTTACACTAGTTCCACCCATATTAGTTGAGAGTTGGTAAAGACCTCCACTTGAAGAAACTGCTGCCCCATCAAAGCCATATTTAATGCCTAAATCTTCTGTATTTTTTTTGTATATATTAATAATTCTGGCTGTAACATATACTTGATATTTTTCTTTATCTAATTCTTCAATAATTTGAACAATACCTTTAATAATCATAGGACTCCCTACAATTACAATTGCATTAATTTCATCACTAAAAGTAACATTTGGTTTTTTCGATGGATCTGCAAATTTTTGTTTTGAGATTATCTCATTGAGTGTAGTAAGTACCCCTTTAGCATCTGAGTTTTTAAGCTTGTACACCCTGATCTGTTCATTGTTTGTGGCTTTTATATCTAGTTTCTTTACTAGTTCTTCTACTTTTAAAACATTTTTTGCAAGCCCTACTATTATAAGTCCATTTATACTGTCATCTAAAATAATTTTTACTTGCTCATTTATGATTTTGTCATTGAATAAAGATTTTCCTATGTCTACAAGCTTCGTATGTAATTTTTTAGCATCAGTATGTTCTATATGAATAACTTTGACGATAGACTTATTATTTCTAACAATATCTTTCATAACTTGCTTAATTGTCTCTATATTTTTAGGGTAGTCAGTTATTAGAAGAGTGTTTGATTCTTTCATTGTCATTAATTTTGCTGTTTTTGAGATAAGATAGCGTACTTTTGCAGCAACAACATCAACATTTTCACCCTCTACTTTTATAACCTGAGTAACCATAAGAGAGCCATATGCCTTTTGTCCAGTTTTCTTTACCTGTGCATTATGTTTTGCAACTTCAGTAGAACGTATCACTTTATATATGGATCCATCCCTTATAAGGGTAAATCCCTTTGACTCCAAAACAGAAACTAAAATACCTAACAACTCATCGTCATAAACAGGTGTGGTACTAATAAAATTGACCGTACCCTTGATACTGTTGTTTATTAAGATATTTTTATGTGTTACTTTGGATATTAATTTTATAAAATCCTCTATCTCTAAATTTGAAAAATTAACATTTACTTGCTCTCTCATTTTTTTTACAGTTTCTTTTTTTCCTACATTATAGTTATCTTCAAGTTTTTCCGAACTTATTTTATTAACAAAGGCGCTAGGGTTTGTTCTTTTAATTATGTTTAGAAGACTATTTGAAGCTTTAAAACCAGGAAATGGTTCTAATATTGTTATAAATGAATTACCAGAGTGTCTAGCAATCAATTGTAAATTATACTTTTCTTGCAATTGAATGTACTTTTCTTCAGATGCTAAAGCATTTTTTATATTTTCCAGTCCATTATTTGCTTTGGATTGAGAACCATACGTCCCTATAATAATTTTATACTCATCTGAAGCACTTACTATAGTTAATAAAATTGATAACAATATAAATAATCTCATATATTTTTCCTTCTTTTAATCATACTAAAAACACCTTTATATTTTGTATACTATTGAATTTCATACGCTAACTCTTGTTCTTCGTTATTTCTTAAAACAACTATCTGGATACTCTTAAGAGTGTCTATCTCTTTATACAGCTTCAAAGCTTGTTTATAAGAAGTCATTTCCATATTATTTACTCGTATTATAAGGTCATTTTTTTGAAGTCCTAATTTAGCTATTTGAGAGTTTCTATTCACTCTGGTAACTTTAAAACCTTCAACTTTATTTCCTTTTTTAACCTGAGTAATGGCAATATCATTCCATATTTTTTTAGGATTCTTTGCATACTCTTTTATATCTGATTTAGATACTTTTTTAGGTAGGGAATTGTCAATATATTGCACTGGTTTTATAAACGATTTAGCATTTTTCCTTCCCTTCCCTGCAAACATTTTAAGTACGTAATTTTTTGTATTTTTTCTAAAAACCACACCATCCGCTAAAATCTCTTTTAATTCATAACCAGCAAATACTTCACCCACAGATATTACGGATGTTTTGGTAGGAGAAGACTTCAACGCTACAATTGCAAAGCCCTTATACTTACTTCCATAAAGACCTTTTAGTAACATATTAGTAATGTTAGTGCTCGTATGATTTTTTTGAGTTACTGGAGTCTTTATCCTTCGATTAGAAGTCGTTATCATATTACTAAAATCAACTCTTTGATACTTTGGTCTATAATTTTCATCAACTTTAAGTTCAATTCCATCATTTGGTAAAAACCACCAAAGAAGTAAAGCAATAGCTTTTGCAACTGCTAAAAGCACTAAAAGTAATGTTGCAACACCTAATAAATAGGGCTTAGAAAGCTTTGTCATAAATATACTCTCCATTCTCTTGCTTTTTCATCATCAAAAGTGTTCTTTTATACTTTTGTAACATTAATTTTGATGGTCTTATAGTTGCACTTATATTTCTATCTAGCAGATGAATTTCTGCACTAGCACTACCAAAATCTCCATTTGCCTTAGCCATAACTTCGAGAGGTTTAAAAATACTGTAACTCATTTCAGCATCTTTTATGTGTAAAGGAAAAAATGATCCCAAAATACTTTCAAGTGTAATATCTTCAATATATATAGAATTATAAGCTACAAAGACTTTGACCTTTACACTTTGTATACTCGCGCTCTCTATAGAATCGAAAGAAACATCCACATGATTAAGTTGTAATGAAAAACCATTATCTAAAACCTCTTCATGGGATAAAATTATTTTGTGTTTTTCTAATTCCTGTTCTACATAATAATAGCTGCTAACTTTTGGCATAAAGTACATAAGTGCCAAAATAAAAAAAGTAATATATCCACCTACTTTTAGTATCCTTACCATTTTATCTCCATATGCAGACTAGCCTTCGTATCGCTTCTTTTTTTAATTTTCAATGATGCAAGATTATAAGAACCATTTAAAATCTTACTCATCAATGAATTCAAAGCTAGTGTGTCTAGACTTTCCGCCGTAATTGTTATACTTGTTTTTCCTATGGATTGATTAATATTTGATGACTTCAAAGAGTATTGTTTTAAAATTGTTCCTATGGATCTTCTCACACCTTCTTTATCTGAATATATTTTATTCAATCCTTTAAGCTTATTTGTTAATACAGAAGTCTCTTGAAAATTTTCTTTAGCTTTATGTAACTCTTCTTTAGCTTTGAATAATTCAAAAGTTACAAATATAAAAAGCACTAATAAGAGTGTTATTATATGTAATGGATTTACATTTTTCATACACTCATCTCCACTTGCCATATATCAGACTTGAAACGTGTTTTAAGCTTTACGCCATGCTTGTTTAATTCTTTTTCTATTTTTACTTGTGTTCCTTTAACAATTCCGGTAAATTCAACTATTAACTTCTTGCCTTTTAAATGGACTAAAGAAATTTTTTGAGTATCTTCTAAGTTCATAGATAACATATATCCCATATACTTGCGAACTCTCATTTGTCTTTCATGTAAAGAGCTATAATCTTTAAGCATTGACCTATTTTGCATCATTGTTGCTTTAAGAGAGTGCTTAGTAAATAAATTATCTTTTAGGTCTTGTATCTTTAGTGTCTTATCATGTACTATAAAAAATTCTACTGAGAGTAAAACTATAAGTAAAGAAAATATCCCTACCAACGTATAAAGACTTTTACTGTTTACAATATGTCCAAACTGATTAAGTCTTATATTGTGTTTAGAAAGGGTTCTATTATTTATATCTAAACTTTCTTGTGCATCAAAAAAAGAGCTAGGAAGTAAAATCACGAGATCATTTTTAACGTATAAACTTTGATTTTCATCTATTGCTATAGGATTAGAAATAGTATCAAATTCACTTTGACTCAAATAAATATTATTTAGCTGAGAAGAAGAGATCCCTTTGTTTTTTAATAGATCTAAAACCACTTTATCTTCATAGGCAAATATAAAAAAGTCATTACCTTTTTTATATGCATGATAGCTATAGTTCCCAGTAGGGAGAATGTCCTCAAACAAAGAAACTAAAAGAGGTTTTACATCTCTTATATATTTTACAGGTAAAGCAACTTTTTTAACCCAATATAAAGATGGAGATATAATAACATTGACTTTATCTTCTATTTCAAATTTTTTGGAGTGCGTGTCTAAAAATATTGTATCAATCTTCTGATTAAACTTCAAAAACAAAATTAGACCCCTTTTTCAATTGTGTATTATACTCAAATCTAATGTTAGAGATTTTATCTTTATGCATAATTTGTATATTTACATCCAAATAATGCTCAAAAATACTTGAGTTAAACTTTGAAAGATTTATTTGTTCTTCAGCACTTAACTCTAATTTAAATTCTTCTATAGTTTGAAAAACATCTTCCCTTAAACTTAACTCTTGAGCTCTCATCGTATCACACCCTAAAAGTATCTCATACGTTGATGCCGTAGCAAAATTTAAATCTATAGAGCTGTTAGTATCTTTTGAAGTATAAAAAATCTCTTTCGTATCTGTATACTTGAAGTTAGCATCATGATAAGAATTTACATAAAATTCATTAATCATTTGAAGATGTTTAGAAGATGATATATAATCTCTAAAAGCATAAGGATGTACATTAAAAATATCTGTCACATAAGTCTGATCTTCTTTTACCCCACTCATAGAGTCTACAAGAATGTCCCCATACACAGTATTTATAGATTTCCTACTCAAGAAAAGTTTAAAAGCATCTAATCTATCTTTATCTTTTAAAGCATTTGGATTTATTCTAGATCGTGCACTACTAAATTTGATAACAACTTCAACTCCATTACTTTGGAATGGAATAACTTCCGATGTTAATAAAAATGTTGACAAATCTACTGCGGAACCTACTTGTTCTAATTCTTTTAATGTTTGTAGTATACGCAGTACATCATCTAAGATTACCGTAGTTTGAAAAAGAAACTGCTCTTTTTCAATACTTTTTGCACTCTCATTTATATACTTTAGTCCCACTCCAACACTAAGTGTTATAAGCATAATGAAAAATACAGTTACAAGGAGTGCTATCCCTCTATTAGCTATCATCTACTGTATGCTCATAGAAAATATAGGCAAAAGCATTGCCGCGACTATAAAACCGATGCTACCCCCTACAAACAACATCAAAGCTGGTTCTAAAAGTGTTAAAAGGGTAGAAATTTTATCACGATTTTCATCAAAATATAATTCGGACATATTTGTAAGTACATTTTCAACTTCCGATGTCTCTTCACCTAATGCAATAGACTGTATAAATGCATAATCTATCTTTGTATTTGAATCATTTAAAGCCTTAGAAAGTAACTTTCCCTCCACTACTGTTTTAGAGGCATCAGTAAAAAGTTCTTTTATAACAAGGTTATTGAGTATATTTGCACTTAAATTAACTGTTTGTACAAAAGGAACTCCAGAACGAGTAAGAAGTGATGCCATATACGCGAACCTTCCAAGTTCACTTTTTTGAATAATCTCCCCAAATAAAGGCATTCTTAGTAGTATCTTATGAACTCCGTACTTAAATGAGTAACTCTTCTGCATCATTATGCTAAAAGAAACAATAATAATAAAGATGAATCCAAGTATAGCTGTAAAATTATTGCTAAAAAAGTCTCCTATTGCTATTACAACTATAGTAGGTGTTGGAAGTTCTTGGTCCATACTTTCAAATATTCCTGTAATCTGAGGCACTACAAAAGTAAGCATAAAAGATATCATTAATAAAGAGACAATTACCATAAACATAGGATAGGAAAGTGCTGATTTGATTTCTTTGTTTATTTTGTCTTGTTCTTTTAGAAATCTTGATAGTTCCATCAACACATCATCAAGTAAACCACCATTTTCACTTACTTTAATCGAATGTTTAAAAAATTCTGGAAGTTCTATAACACTTTGCGTTTCTAATGCAGTATAAAAATCTTTTCCCTCATCAAGGTGTGTACTCACTGTTACTAAAAAAAGTTTCATTTTTTTATTTTGTTCATAATGTGATTGGATTATTTTCAAAGCAGATACAATTGTAATACCAGAACGAATATACATAGACAGTTCACGAGAAAGCGCAGACAACTCTTTGGCTGATATTTTGTACTTTCTAGTAAAGTCAATGTTATCAAATAGAGATGCGGAATCCTCTTCGATACTCTGATAGATAATATTTTTGGCTTTAATCTTACTTTTAGCTTCTTCTAAAGATATAGCTTCTAGCTTTTCTTTAACTGTTTTGCCTGTAGAATCAATCCCTTTATATTTAAAAATCATTGCTTAACTTCTCTCATCAAATCTTCTCTTGCCTCTTGTGCTTCAGCCATCGAACTATATACTTGTACTTTACTAAAGTAACTTGTATAATCATAAAATTTCTCTTTAAATTCTACTAAAACTTGGGAACCAACCCCAGATTTAGCAACTTCATAAGAAAAACAAACATCTTCCTCTACATCTTCAACATTAAAATACACTTCTTGTTCTATCTTTGTATACCCATATAAAGCATCGTACCTGTATACTTTAATATCTTCATCTACAAAATCTTCTATACTCTTATATTTTTGAGTATCAACCAAAATATCACATTCTGAACAATCATCAAGACAAAGTATTTTGACACTTTCTTCATGCTCAATAGATAATAAATATTCTTTTAGATTTTTGAGAGTTAGCTTTGTCTTTTCCTCAGCAATACTGTTAAAATTACCCACAACAAGAGTATAAACAACTCCAATTATCATAATTACAATAAGCAGCTCAATAAGAGAAAAAGCTTTATGTTTCACTAGCTTATTTACACCCACTCATCTTAATGTCAGCAGCTTCATCTTTACCACCCTCTTTCTTATCTGCAGCCAGAGAGATTATTTCTATCTTCCCATCATCATTAAGATAGATAAAATTATTTCCCCATGAATCTTTTGGAAGTTTAGAATCTTTAAAGTAGCCACTAGAAGAATAATTTGAATACTTATCGCTATCTGGATTAGCCACTAATGCTTCAAGACCTTCACTTGTAGATGGGTATAAAGAATTATTTACTTTAAACATATCTAACGCACCATTATAAATAGATTTCATTTGAACACAAACTAGGTTACGCTTTGCTTCTTCACCCTTACCAGTAAGACTTGGCATTACCATTGCCGCTAAAAGTCCTAAGATGACAATTACTATCATTAGTTCTATAAGTGAAAATGCTTTTCTTGCTTTATGTTGCATAAATTTTACCTTTGTATTTTACTTGCAATTATAGTTAAAAAAGATGTTACTATATTAAAGTTGCAAAATGATTACTGAACTATTGAGTTATATATTCTTCGCACTCATAGCAAGTTTTGCCCAGGCTGAATCTGGATCAGCTTCTATAGCCCCATCATACGCTTTAGCTGCATCAGCTTCTCTCCATAATTTCGAGTAAACTGTACCAAGTAAGTATTTTTGTCTTGCTCGATCACGGTTGTTCAATTCAACTGTATCTAATGACTTTATCACGTTAAGTGATTTTTCTAAGTCTTTTAAATCCAAATATGTTTGGTAAAGTGTAAACTCTACAAATGGACTTTGGGCATATGAAGAAGATGTATTTTGAATTTTCATAACTTCTTCAGCGTATTTAATCACTATCACATTGTCTTTCTTTTTATTCCCAATACTCATAATTTCTACGTAACGTTCTATATCTCTATAGTCACTTCCAAATATTTCTTGAATTCTCATCATTACGTCAAGCAGTTTCTCTTTCTCTTCTAAACGTTGATATGAATCAAATAACATTCTATATACATCTTTGTAAAACAACTCTTTCTCATCTTCAATCAAGATAATTAATTCTTTTGCAGGCTCTATAATATCGCTATAGTTTCCTGTTTCAAAGTCAACTTTTATATATCGATACAACCATTTTTTTCTCAACTCAATATTTTTTGAGCTTAAGTTTCTTTTCGCAATTTCTTTAGAGAGTGTAAAATTAGATCCAATCATCGCACATTCGTATATTCCATTATCCCAATCATTAGAGAGAGTTACATTATAATCATGCGATATATCTAAAACTTCTTGACACTTTTTTTCGCCAAGTGCAATTTTCATAACACCTACTGCCGCATCTTTAATGATTACATCAGTATCCACATACATATCTTCATCCAATGAGAGTATCGTTTCTTCAAAGTCTAACACCTCTGAGAACTTCCTATTCTCAAGTAAAAGTTTTGATTTCTCATATATAGCACGATAGCCAATGGTATCATTTTTATATTCTTCTATGAGGGAATTGTATTCTGTAAGCTTTACAGTAAAGTTACCATCGCTTGTATCAAAAAAGAGCTCATCTTTTGCAACTTCTATCATCTCTTCGTATGTACCATACTTATACTGTGCAATATACTCATTTAAAGCCTCAAGAGCTTTATTTTTGTCTTCAGTGTGTGTAAGCCACATTGCTTTTTCTTTCATGAGGTTCTCGTGTTCATCATGTCTTTTGTCTGTAGCATCTGTAATCGATTTTGCAATTGCCGATGCTGTTACATACTCTTCATTGTCGCCAAGTTTATACATAAGATTCATACTTGTTACTAAATCATCAATAAAAAATGCTGGTTTAGCATCGACAATTTTCATAATATACTTAGAACCCTCTTTCATATTACCTGTCATGATATAATATTTTGCGAGGCTATACGCAGCCATTGCTGCTGTTTCAACTCGAGTAGTCTCATTTAAAGCTCTTTTATAGTAACTTATTGCTTTGGATGATGCACCGGAAGATTCTAGCATTTCACCAAGATAAATAAAACCTAATTTTGAGTACTCAGAATTTTCATGCTCACTAAATAGCCTGTCAAAAAAGTAATCTGCATCCGTACTCATTCCAACTTTATGGTAAGAATATGCCAGTAAAGATAAAACCTCTGGAACATTTTCATCTGAAGAATACTCTTTTAAGTACATTTTTGACATCTTAATTACATTATCATGATCATTAACCTTGGAATACACTCTAATCTTGTAAAAAATTAATTCTGCATTAAAAAGTGAATTCGGATAACCTTCCATTACCTCTTCAATAAGTTCTAAACATCTTTCATATTTTTTATCTTCGTAGAGTTTTTTAATTTTCAAATAATCTGTTACGTCCCCTACTCTTTTTATATGTACAGGATCCCCTTTAATATCTAAACTTCCAACAAATGGTAAGTTATCTGTTTCGAGTTCAAATGGAAAATTAATAGAAGAGTCTACAATAGGTTCTTTTTTTATAAATGGTAATTTTGTCTTGTAGCCCACAATCATCCAGTGTTTGGCTAAAGATACATCTACTTGATACATTGCTTTATTTTTCGTCATGTCAAAGATCATCGGATAGAGCTTTATTTTATAATAAGGTGTGATTATTAAAAAAAAAGTTTTTTTCTTAAGTACATTTTCTACTTTAAAAAAGCTGTTTTGTATAAGTCTCATCTTTCTTGGTGGTTTTTTAGTAAAAGCACATACTATTTTTGTAACGATTTCAAAATCATCTTTTGTTTCTTGACAAAGAAAAGGAGTGTTTTCTTCTAGGTGAAGTGTAGAGTAAGGAGAGAAGTTTTCTTTTGCACCAGTTATCGATAACTCTAGTGCAAATAAATTGAAAGTTAGAAGAGAGAAGAGTAGTATTTTCAACAATAGTTCTTCTCCCTTATTTTATGTCTTAGTACCCGCTATTATACACAAATGCTGTAATGAATTCTAAGAGTGGATTTAAAGCTGTAAAAGCAAATATAGTTCCTATCGCTGCAAAACCAATGATTGATTTTAAAGCTAGAGAAGCATTTGCTGCGTATGTATCAGCTGTAATTCCATCAACTGGCTCTTTCATAAACATATATACTATGAGTTTTAAGTAATAGTATCCAGCGATAGCAGAGTTTAATGCCATAACAAGAGCTAAAACTGTGTACCCAGAAGTTACTGCAGATGAGATTATATACAGTTTACCCCAAAATAAAGCAAATGGTGGTAATCCTGCAAGACTTAACATAAACAGACCCATAACAAGTGCTGCCATTGGTGAAGTCTTAATCATACCTGCAAACTTATCATATCCATGATCAGATGATTGACCTGGAAGTAAATCTTTTTGACGTGTAATCCATAACATACCAAAAGCACCAAGATTAGTGAAACTAAATAGTACCCAGTAAAGGAAAAGCGCTGTATTTGATTGTGTAGTACCAATCAATATTGCAGCCATAACAAATCCAGCATGAGAGATAGAAGAGTATGCTAACATTCTCTTCACATCACTTTGAACTAGTGCCCAAATATTTGATAACGTCATAGTAATAACAACAACAATATAAAGAACGATCTCTAGCCAAACAACACCACTGTGAATTAAAAATTCAAAGAGTCTCATAGCGACTACAAAAAGTGCTATTTTTGGTACGATAGAAATAAAACCTGCCATTGCCGCAGAAGAACCTTCATAGATATCTGGTGCCCACGTATGAAAAGGAACAAGAGCTACTTTAAATCCAATCGCAGCCAACATAAATACAGTAGCAATTAAAACATAAGGCATATCAGCGTAGTCATTAGCAGCAAGAACTGTAGCTATTTGGTTAATTTCAACAGAACCTGTAAGTGCGTAAAATACCATTGAACCAAACGAGTAAAAGCCAGCTGCAAGTGCACCCATAGTGAAGTACTTTACCGCTGCTTCAAATGACTTCTCACGATTGTGCATAGCAATCATAGTATAGATTGCTAATGAAGATGTCTCTAAAGCTACAAATATAAGGATTAAAGAATCTGTCGCAACCATAAACTGTAATGATGCAATTGTGAACAAGAACATTGCAAAAAATTCAGGATATGAAGATTCATGAAACTTTTTACCTGATAACGCTAAAGGAATAAAAAAGATAGATGCGCCAACAATGATAAACTGCGAAAGAATCGCTAAACCATCAATAAGCATCATATCAAATACACCCATAACTGTACCCTCAGTTGCAAATACATTTGAGGCAGTTAAAAGAACAGAAAAATCAATAAATAAGAAAAGGATACTTATTGCAACATATAATGTTTTATCAAGTCCACCTTTAAATATATCTATACATAGAATTAGAAGTGCCCCAATTACTGGTATTAACATTGGATACAGAGTCACTAAATTTAATGACTCTAAAGAAATATTTACTGGCTCTAACATTAGTGTGCCTCCTTAGAAGATGTAGCCGCACCTTTTACAAGGTTGGGGATTCTACTTTTAGCTTCATCAGTGATTGATTTATCATGCATCAATTGCACAATTGACTCTACTGAATTGTTAATTGGCTCTAAAACTGGTTTAGGATAGATCCCTAACCATACTGTAATAATTGCCAATGGAATTAAAGCTACTAACTCTCTTTTATTAACATCTGGTAAGTTTTTATTTTTTTCATTTGTCACTTCACCGAAGAACATTTTTTTGTATGCCGCTAACATATAGATAGCTCCAACAATAATTGCAATTCCAGCTAAAAGAGTTAAGATATGAGATTGTTGATAGAATCCAAGTAAACTTAAAAACTCTCCAACAAAGTTAATCGTTAATGGCATACCAACTGACGCCATCATCATTAAACCGAAGATAGTTGCGTATCTTGGCATTACTGATGCAAGACCACCAAATTCACTCATTAGCTTTGTATGACGTCTGTCATAGATAACACCAACAAGTAAAAACAGAGCACCTGAAACAACACCGTGAGCAATCATTAAAAAGATTGAACCTGTAATTCCTTCAACATTTAATGCAAAAGTACCAAGAATAATTACACCCATGTGTGATACTGAAGAATACGCAACAACTTGTTTAACATCTTCTTGAGCGTATGCAACCATTGCAGTATATACAATCATAATAATAGCAAGTATTGCTATTGGGAACATGAAAAATGTTGCTGCATCTGGAAACAATGGTAGTGAAAAACGAATAAATGCGTATGTACCCATTTTAAGTAAAATTGCCGCTAGTATTACAGAACCAATTGTTGGTGCTTGACCGTGAGCATATGGTAACCATGTATGAAATGGAAACATAGGAACTTTAATAGCAAAACCAATAAAGAAAGCTGCAAATAACCATAATTGAAAATTCTCAGGAAGAATAAGTCTATACCAATCAAGAATAGCAAAAGACCATACACCAGTCGCTTGCTGATAGAAGTACGCCATAAATAACATACCTACTAACATTACCAATGAACCAGCAAATGTATAAAGAAAGAATTTAACAGATGCATATATACGTAATGGACCACCCCATGCACCAATAATATATAACATTGGCACAAGTGAAAGCTCCCAGAACACATAAAACAAAATAGCATCAAGTGCAGCGAAAACACCTACCATTGTCATTTGAAGCATTAAAAGAGTAATGATCATGTTCTTTACATTTTTTGTATCTGTTAAAGAAGCAATACCAATCATAGTAAAGAAAGCTGCTAAAATGATAATGAAAAGAGAAATCCCATCAACACCTAAAAGGTAGCTAATTCCAAAAGATTCAACTAAAGGAAGTTGCTCCATAAATTGCATACCAGATACATTATTATCAAATGAATACCATAACCATAATGATAGAGCAAATTCTATAATAGATACAGAAACACCATAAGCACGCATGCTATCTTTATGAATCATAAATCCAAAGATACCTGCTACTGCTGGAAAGAAAATTAAAATCGATAAAATATTATCTAACATATATTACGCTCCTAGACTTGATGAAAAAACTTTAATTTCATCAAAGTATTTTACTGCTAGTCCAAAAACTACAGCTAATGATAAAAGAGTTACAAGACCCGATACCATCCATTTAAGCATAGTAGAAAGATTACCACTTTGCATTGCTCTAGTATTCTCTCCAGTTGAAAGAAGAACATTAGCTATCCCATCAACAGTTGCATCTACTATTTTCATATCTACTTGTTTCCAAAGAACAGTCGATAATTCTCTATATGACTTAACAAGATATTCTTCATAAAAATAAGGAATATAATACTGGTTAATTAATAATTTATACGCAAAACTATTTTCCATTTTAGATGTTCCATCTGGAACTTTAATACCTGGAGCCATATATTTTTTGTATGCGAAGAAAATTGACAATATTACAAAAAGTTGTGTACCAATAGTCATAATCCAATACGTAGTAGCTGAATGAACATGATACTCTGTAGCTGGAAGTAACTGTGTAACCATTTCAAAATAAGGCATCTTCATAGTAAAACCAGCAATAATCGCTAGAATTAAAAGTGGACTCATCGCAACAAGCATAAACTTATATGCTTCATGTGGGTGAAACCCAAGTGCTGTATGACGATCTTCACCGTGGAAAATAAGTGCAATAATTCTAAATGAATAGAATGCAGTTAAACCAGCAGTTAAAAGAAGAACTGTATAGATAATAAAGTGATGATCAATAAATGCAACTTCTAAGATTAAATCTTTTGAAAAGAATCCTGCAAGTGGAAAGATACCAGCAAGTGCAACAGATGCTAATGTCATCATTATCATCGTTATCTTCATAGTTTTTCCAAGTCCACCCATTTTAAATGGATCTAACTCACTATTCATTGCATGCATAACATTACCGGCACCAAGAAATAATAATGCTTTAAAAAATGCATGAGCCATTAAGTGAAATAATGCAACCCAATAAGCACCAAGACCAGCAGCAGCAAACATATACCCTAACTGAGAAAGTGTTGAATATGCGATTACTCTTTTGATATCACGATTTACAAGTGCCATACTTGCTGCAAAAATTGCAACAAAAGCACCAAGAGAAGCGATAAATAAACCAATATGTGGGATAAGTGCGTATAACTCATTTGACCTAACCACAAGATAAACCCCAGCAGTAACCATAGTGGCAGCGTGAATAAGTGCAGAAACGGGGGTTGGACCTTCCATCGCATCAGCAAGCCACGTATGAAGTGGAAACTGTGCAGATTTACCCATAGCACCAATGAAAAGAAAGATTCCTATCCATGTTAATGTTTCTTGATCAAGGAACTGCATTGCTGCAAAAGATTCAGTGTACTGAAGAGTACCTGTATTCCAAAATACTAAGAAGATTCCGATAAGCATTCCAAGGTCAGCAATACGGTTCATAATGAACGCTTCGTTTGCAGCCCAAGTAGCACTTTCTTTGTGATACCAAAAACCGATAAGAGCCCATGAACAAAGACCAACACCTTCCCAACCTATGAAAAGACCAGCAAAGTTATCGCTCATAACAAGTATCATCATTGAAAATACAAATGCCGATAACCATGCAAAGAAACGATTGAATGCTTTATCATGATCCATATAACCAATTGCGTATACGTGAACAATAGTTGAAACTAAAGTTACAACCATCATCATAGTTACAGAAATTTGATCAACAACAAAACCAAAAGGTATATAAAGATTACCCGTTGCCATCCATGTCATCATCTCTACGTGAACTACTTCACCGCCTGACAATATGTGTTGTAGTAAAATACTACTTGAAACAAAAGAAACAAACAATAATAAACTTGGGATTAACCCAGCTATTAAAGTTTTTTTACTTGCTCCAAATACAGCAGCAAACATTGATCCTGCAAATGGTGAAAATAGTGCTAGATATAAATATATTTCCATCAATTATCCTTTCATCGTTGACATTTGATCTAGGTCGATATTACTATGACGTTTGTGCCATAGAATTAATAAACCAAGTCCTACCGCAACTTCAGAAGCAGCGATTGCAATTACAAAGAATGCAAACATCTGACCTGTTAAGTCTCCATAGTAATGTGAAATCGCAGCAAAAGCAATATTTACAGAGTTTAGTAAAATCTCAGTTGCGAAAAATAGTAAAAGAAGATTCCTTCTTTTCATTACACCAATCAAACCTATTCCAAAAAGAATAGTTGATAATACTAAATAATGATTAAGTCCTATTTCCATCATGAAAAAATCCTTGGGTTAGTCTCTTCAATCTCTTCTTCACTCATCTCAGTAAGTGAAGTGTCCATTTTCTTACCAGCTAATACAATACCAGCAATCATTGCTACAAGTAACATGATCGCAGCTACTTCAAAAGGAACAAGGTACTTCGTAAAAAGAACCATACCCACATCTTGAGTATTACCAACACCCTCAGTCATTGGGTAAAGTGCTGTAATATTATCAGTTACCATTGGAGCAGCAAAAATTACAACTACTAAAACGGCTGCTAATATACTCAAGCCTGCAACAACATACTTATTTCCTTGCTTCTCTTTCACATCTCTTGTAGTATCAAAAAACATCATACCAAAAGCATACAGAGCCATAACAGCTCCAGAGTAAACAACGATTTGAATCGCACCTAAAAAGTCAGCACCTAGAATAAAGAAAAATGCTGATATAAATATCATTCCAGCTGCTAATGCAGTTAATGCGTGTAATGCTTGTGATGTTGTTACCGTAATAAAAAACATCAAAGCTGTTAAAAATGCAAACAGATAAAAAGCTATAGCTTCAAACATTCCCAATCTCCTTAATATGAAAGAGGTGTTTTTTTAACACGCTCTTCTTCATGTGGTGTGATAGCACCAAAACCTTCAAACTCTTTTTGAGTACCATTAGTCATCATTTCTAGTGGTGTTAACATTCCGTTATAATCAATGTAGTGTTCTCTTTGATCACTTCCATTTTCATATTCACCCCCATGAGTAATAGCTAACTCAGGACAAACTTCAGCACAGTATCCACAAAAGATACAACGGCCTAAGTTAATTGTGTATTCTGAAACCTCTTTACGAGAATTTTCATCTATCTTTGTATCCATTTGAATACAGTTAGAAATACAAATTTTCTCACAAAGTCCACAACCGATACATCTCTCAGCATCAGATTCCCATAATCTCTTCATTTCATGAACAGCACGATATCTTGGACCAATTGGCATCTTCTCAAGAGGATACTGAATAGTATGAATATCAAACTTAATCATCTCTCTTAAAACAACCCAAAGACCAACAAAGAGTTCGCCTCTAAAAGTTCTTTGTACAACACGCTTAAATTTACCCCAACCATCCGTAGGATAATCTTCGATATCTACTTTAAAGTAGCTATTACTTACATTTCTGTCGTTGAATGCTTCCATCTTCACCACCTTATATCATAATTATTGCAGCAATAAGAATATTTACTACAGCAATTGGCATTAATACTTTCCAACATAACCACATCAATTGATCCGGTCTAACATCAGGCCATGCAGCTCTTGTCCATAAGAAAAAGAAGAAGAAAAATGCAACTTTACCTAATAACGCTAGAGCACCTAAAAATGAACCATCTCCATATCCACCAAGAAAAAGAAGTGGAATTACAAATGAGATAAAGAACATGTTTGCATACTCGCCGATGAAGAATAGACCCCATCTCATACCAGAATACTCAGTACCAAAACCATCAACAATCTCGTGATCATTTGCAATAAGGTGGAATGGTGTACGACCAGTCTCAGCAAATGCAGCAATCCAAAATAAAATAAATGCTACGAAACCAACACCGTAAAGATTAAAAACCATCCAGCCATTTTCTACTTGATACTCATTAAAGTCAATAAGAGATAATGAACCAACCATCATAATTGGAGCAAGTATTGATAAACCAGTAACTACCTCATACGAGATAAATACAGCAGCACCACGAGCAGCTGAAAGTAAAGAGAACTTATTAGCTGAAGCCATACCACCGAGAAGTGGACCATAAAGACCAACTCCCATCACTCCTAATATATACAATATACCAACATTGATATCAGCAATAATTGGATGCACTGTATATCCAAAAATTGTAAATTGAGGTAAAAACGGAATAGCTGCTGCAGCTATAAAAGCAGTTGCTGCTGTTATTACTGGAGCTATTTTAAATATAGGTGCTACAACATTTGTAGGAACAATATCTTCTTTTGTAAAAAGTTTAATTGCATCTGCACCAAATTGTAGTAAACCGTAAGGTCCGACATTCATTGGCCCAAGACGTCTTTGCATAAATGCTAGAACTTTTCTTTCAAAATAAGTTCCTATACCTGCTAATGCAGAGAATACAATCATAACAACAACGACTTTAATAATCGTTTCTATTAAATATGCTACTTCCATATATTACACCTTTATAATCGAAGCTGTAGCAAAACGGTAACCGCTAAACAGAGCTTCTAAATTTAGATTTGAATCAAATGAAGGGATAAGAGTAATATCTCCAGCAATTTTATTATCACTAATAATAGTTGCCGTTACTTCACCGTTGTTACTCTTCACTTTTACACTGTCTCCAGCGTTAAGTTCTGAGTTACTTAAGAATTCTTCACTCATGTAGATACCACTTTTCTCTTCTAGATACGTAGTTTTATTTGTAAAGTCATTAAACTGTCTCACAGGGTTTGCAAGATAGATAAGATTTTCATTCATAGAAGTTTCTTCATCAATTTTTGTAACACTTTCATCTGCTGAAGATTTTCTACCCATGTTTTTAAGCTCATACCCACGCATCTCTTCACCCGCGTTTGTATAATAATTTGGAAGATCATCAAAGTTTTGAGCTTTAAAACCTTTAGAAGTTGGTAATTCACTTGTATAATCAATCGTATTCTCAGCAACTAAACCAAGAGCATTTGCGATATCATTTAAAACATAACCACCGTACCCAATTGCTACATTTGTAGGGTTCACTCTTTTATTTATAGAAGTAAGTGTTCCTTCTTGCTGATTAATTGCTGGCATATCTAAGTCACCATTACCAAGTGCTGATAGAGTAAAATTACCCTTAGTGTTGTACCCAATAGAGTAAGACCCAGCTTCATCTGATAAAGTGTTGATAAGTGAAACACCTAGAGTATTTGTAAGAGTTGGAATCATTACAATTTTAAACTCTGAGTATTTTTCAATTAAAGCAACTAATCTTGCACAGTTTTTAGCATTTGGATGATTATATAAATCAGCTCCAACTACTAATGAAAAAGTTTCTTTCTTCTTCAAGAATTTTTCTAAATTTTCAGTAAAAGCTTCAGGCGCTCCAACAAGTGAAAGAAGTCTGTTATCATCAACTTCAACATCTTTACTTACTTTTTTAGGAACCATTTTAGATTTCTCTACTTCCACTTCCTCTTCTTCGCCAGTTTCTTCATTAACTTTCATCTCTTTAACAATCTCTATAACTTTTTCTTTTACAGTTTCAGTCACTGTAATAGTTTTCATAGAATGAAATGATGCTAAATAATCAACAATTTCAGAAGGTAAATTTTCTTTATCTGCAAATAAATCAAGAACAAGATATAAAGCCGCTTCTTCTTGAAGTGGTTGATGCTTAATACTCATAAGATTTTTACCCATGCCATCAATAATTGGATCACTTACTGGGTGGAAGTATAAACCTGCACCTTTGTTTACTGTAAGAGAATTATTAAAGGCATATCTAGCATTTGGGTTGTCTGTTTTAAGAGCAGCTCCGATAGAAACTATAAAGTTACTACTTGCCATTTCTTTTAAATCTGACCCATATAAACGATTTCCACTTAATGTCGCATAATTAGCTAAAAATGATTGAAAAGCTTTTGCTTCATCATTAACAAGCTTATAACCAAATTTATCTTTTAATTGCTCAAGTATCAATGCTTCTTCATTTGTAATTGTTGAAGTAAAATTAATTGTATCTGCTTTTTTAAACGCTTCAATAGCAGCATCAAACGCAGCTTCATCTTTAGTTACGTCAGTATTTTGATAATCAAATCCATATCTACCAGCACCACAAAGTGAAACATAGTTCCATTCATTCATTACACGGTAGATTTTATCTTCAGGGTTTTCTATACTTGTTACTTTTTTCTCATAAGAGATTTGACAACCAGCAGAACAATGACCACAAGTAGCTGGAACTTGTTTTAATTCCCAAGCATTTGCTTTATACATAAACTCTGTATCTACAAGTGCTCCAACAGGACAAACTGTTGCACACTCTCCACATGAAGTACAATCAAGAACATCTGTACCGTTTGTTAAACCGATAACTGACTTGTTGAGCTTATTCCACATTGCATATGCATCTTTTGGCATTTCAGCCTTATAATCAGCAGCAAGTGGATCACCACCACGAGCAATAGTAGTTAAAGAATTATCACCAATCATATCCTTACAAGCAGTTACACAACGCTCACAAACAATACAAAGACCCGGATCGTAATGTAAGTGTCCCCAATCGTGTGAAGGTCTTGCAACATCTTTTACTGTATAACTTTGAGAATCAACTCCAAGTTCTAATGTATAGTTTTGTAACTCACATTCACCAGATTGATCACACACACCACATTGAAGAGGATGATTTACATCATATACTTCCATAATAGCACGGCGTTCTTTTTCAATATTTTCAGTTGAAGTAGTAATGCTCATTCCATCTTTACTTTTTGCATTACAAGCATATGCTTGTTTTCCATCAACTTCAACAAGACATATACGACATGCTAGTGTCGGACTACATCTTGTTAGATAACATATTGCTGGAATAAAGATATCATTCGCACGAGCAGCATTTAAAACAAATGTACCCTCTTGCGTTTGAATCTCTTTACCATCAATATTGATTGTAATATTACTCATTTGTTACTCTCATTATTTTGGATTTTTCAAATCTGTATAGACTAGAGTCTATTGCGATATCAAATGTTGGATTTAAAGCGATAGTCCCTTTTAAATCTTCATCTAATTTAAACTCTCTAGTAATCGTACGTGATCCGAAATTTATTTCTACCTTTTCACCATCAGATATTTTTGCAATCTGTGCAAATTGAGCAGAACCTCTTAACGATGTGTCACGTTCTAACTGCTTTGTAGTGTTAGTATACGCATTAAATTGTAAAACTGGATTAGAGTGATAAATAACAGTACCGTTAAACTCTGCTAAATCTTCTATTTCTTCTAATGAACCATGCATCTTACATTCAACTTCATCAAGGATATAACCTCTTTCGTCATCTCCATATACAGATAAAAAGTTTTCTAATGCATCAAACTCAATTTTTTTGAATCCTGATTTTACATCTAAAGATGCAGTACAGTCAATTGTATTTTTATGTTTAATACCACAAGCCTCAGCGATATCACGTAATGTATAACCATCAAAATCAAGTGCAACATTTGTTGGAAGTACTTTGTTGTCAATACTTACAAATGTTCCCTCTTGCTGATTTAATGATGGAATGCTTAAGTTTGCAAACTCTAAAGATGAAATAACAAAATTTCCTTTAGCGTTATAACCGACTACATCATCAGCCATATCTTCATCCGCGTCAAGAGAATTGATAAGTGATACACCTAAAGTATTTACTTGCGCAGGCACAACAACTAAAGAAAATTCACTGTACTTTTCTATCATTGCTGCAAGTTTTGCAATATTTGTCGCACGTGAATGTGCCATCATATCTGAGCCAATTATAAGAACACGATTCTTAGCACGAGTAAATGACTTCATCATAAATGCAAATTCTTCTTCACCGATATTGCTCTCAGCACTTAAGTAGCCTAAATCAAGATCATTAAAAAACACTCTTTCTTCATCAGATAAGTCTGTATCTTTTAAAATAGCATTCGCTAGAAGAGCCATAACACCTTCTTCACTTGCAGCTTCGTATTTTAAAAACTGTGTTACAGTATTTTTCATCAGAGAATCTTCAATAGGATGCGCATATACAATTTTTGCACCATTGTGACGTGATGCTGTCGTAAGTGCATACCGTACAGCTGGATTATCTGTTGCTATTCTTGTACCAATAACTATAGCTGCATCTGCTTGTTTTATTGCATCAAGTGAACCACTATGATGTTTTTTACCACTAACAGAGCTATATGATTTCATAAAGCTCGCATATAAACGTGCATCTTCATTAAAAAGTTTCATTCCAAACTTTTCTTTAAGTTCGCCTAACATATATGCTTCTTCGTTTGTAATCATTGAAGAAAAACGAATAGCTTTAGCAGACTCAATTGCTTCAACAGCTTTTGCTAAATCAGCTTCATTTTTAGTAGCTTTATTATCAAAATCAAAACCAAAACGTCCAGCTCCACAAAGATTTGTAAATTCAAAATTATTTTTAACTCTGTAGATACTAGCATCTCGTGTTATTCCTTCATCTTTGACTTCATACTCAAGTGAACAACCACCAGAACAATGGGCACAAGTAGCAGGTACTTTTTTAAGTTCCCAAGCATTAGCAGTGTATTGAAAGTCTGAACTTATAAGTGCACCAACTGGACATACAGCGATACATTCACCACAATATGTACAGTCAAGCTTATCAGCATTTTTAGGAATAATAGTAGAACCATATCCACCAAATTTCACATCAATTGCATCATCGCCAATTACTTCATTACATACATGTACACATTTCTCACATAAAATACAAAGTGATGGGTCATAATTAATAAGTCCCCAGTTTTCTACCTTACGAGATACATCTTTTGCAGCAAAATTTTGTTGTCCAACATCGAATTCTAAAGTTTTATTTTGAAGATCACATTCACCAGATTTATCACATACACCACACTCTAAAGGATGGTTTACATCATAAAGCTTCATAATGTTCACTCTTTCATTTTCAAGTAATTCAGAGTTAGTCGTAATTGCAATACCTTCAGTTGGAGGTGTATTACATGAAAGAACTACACCATCAAGTCCCTCAGCTTCAATAGAACACATTCTACATGAAGCACAAGGTGTAGTTTTAGAGATGTAACACATAGTAGGAATATAGATGTCATTTTTACGCGCGACTTGTAAAATAGTCTCGCCTTTTTGGCCCTCTACATTCTGGCCATCAATAGTAAAATTAACTGTTTTACTCATATCCAACCTCCTACGCCTGAACCATAGCGATGTAGTAACAACGCATACAACGATCAGCTTCACTCATCGCTTCTTCTTGTGTATAGCCCAGATTTACTTCAACATTGTTAAACTTTCTGATATCTACATCAACTATTTCTGCTTGTTCACGAGGAAGTCCTGGAAGCCAGCCAACAATTTTTTCTTTCTTGTTGTAAACTTTTAGTTTAGCTAAATGGTCTTCCATAATTTCATCATCAGTTAAAGTCACTTCACCCGTATGTACATATCTACTTATAACAGATGCACCACGAACAGCTTGACCAACAGCATTTACTATTGTCATTGGACCATATTCACAGTCACCTGAGGCAAAAATACCTTTACGAGATGTCATGTAGTCTTTACCATTTGTTTTAATCGTTGCCCATGAAGTCATATCCAAGCGCCAGTCTTCTGGTAAAAAATCTAAATCAGCAGATTGAGAAACCGCAGGGATAAGATAATCCACTTCTATATTTTCAGTAGCTCCATCAATTTTTACAAGCTGAGCACGTCCGCCATCAGGATCAGGAACAAGCTCAAACTTATCAATATCAAGAGATTTTAAAATATCACCTTCATCATTCATCTTGTTAACCGCAGAGTGGAACATAAATTCTACACCCTCTTCAACTGCTTCATGATACTCTTCATACGTTGTATTACGTATAATAGTTTTTTCATCACGACGATACACCATAATAACACGAGAAGCACCTGCTCGGATAGAACAACGAACTACATCCATAGATGTAAATCCACCACCAACACAAACAACTACTTTACCAGTTAAGTCAACAAAATCATCTTTAAGCATCTGTTGTTTTTGAACAGATATAGGTGTTTTAATATCAAACTTCACATAAAGATTTACCCAATCAAGAAAATCAATAGCACCCCAATAACCTTGTATTTCTGCTCTTTCGTTATCACAACGAACTTTCTTTGAAATACGAGTACCTGATGCAATCATAGTCGCATCATATTCTTTTTCAAAACGTAGCATATCATCTACAGATACCTTGTGATTCATGATAAAGTTTACACCCATATCTTTTACACACTCAATATCTTTTAGGTACTTATCCCATGGCATACGGTACTCTGGAACACCAACAGTAACTTCACCACCAAGAACGGGAAGCTCTTCATAGACATCAACTTCAACACCATCCGCTGCAAGGTAGTATGCAGTGGTAAGACCAGCAGGGCCACCACCAATTACAGCTACTTTTTTACCATTACTTGGTTTTTGATCCATTGGATGGAAAAAGTCATAACCATGATCAGTTTCCCAATCAGCACCAAGACGTTTAAGCGCCATAATTGAGATTGGTTCATCAAGGTTTGTTCTTCGACATGCATCTTCACATGGATGGGGGCAAACACGACCACAAACGTGAGCGAGTGGCATAGTTTGACGTGTTGCTTCAAGAGAATCATCAAAACGTAAATCTCTTACACCCTCAATATAACCAGGGATATCAACATGAGCAGGACAAGCATCTGTACATGGTGCTGTAATTTTTGCTATATAGCTTGCATCTTTGTCGTAATGCTTTGATGGTTTTTGATTGTTGATACAATCCATAAATACATCTTCAAAGTGTGTCATTAAATCAAGTATAGGATTTGGAACAGTTTTTCCAATCTCACACTTTGAAGTAATTTGCATACTTTTACCAATCTCTTTTAAGTGATCTAAATCAGCCACAGCACCTTCGCCACGAGCAATCTTATCTAACTGATCATATAAAATTTGTCCACCCCATCTTCCGGGTGCACATCTTCCACAAGCTTCAGAGTAAACTTGATACTGCGCTGCATATTCCATTGCAAGACGAATAACATCCACATCTTCATTAAATAAAGATACACCATCCCAACCTATAAAAGCTTTAGAATCTCTATGGTCATCGTATTGTGCTGGTAAGTTATATGCTGATTCTGCCCACTCTTCTTCAGGTTTACCAACATTGTTAATCAGTTCACCATTCCAAGTAGAAAAATAGACTTTACTCATAACTAATTCCTATCTTTTTGTTACGACAGTCCAATCGACTTCGTTAAATTTTAAAGAGTTAAGTAGTTCATACCCACACTCTTTTACTAAATCTGCAGATTCTTGAACAGATGAAAAATCACCTATTTCAAATAAAAAGATCGCTATTTCACCGGCTTTATGTGTACCAAGAAGTTCTTTCATTCTTGGTTGAAATTCTGTTTTTAAATGTCTTAAATCATATCTTTTCATTATCTATCAACCTCACCAAATACAATATTAGTAGTACCAATAATAGAAACAACATCTGGAATATAATGACCAGGTAAAAGGTCTGTTAAAATCCCTGTATGCCAAAATGATGGAGCACGTAGTTTTAATCTATATGGATATGGTCCACCCTGAGAGTTTATAAAGAAACCAAGTTCACCTTTTGGAGATTCAGTTGCAACATACACTTCACCAACTGGTGGTCTCATACCTTGTGTAACTAAAACAAAGTGTTGCATAAGTGAATAATTTTGAGTCATAATATCTATTTTTGGTGCTGAAATATATTTAGGTGCGTGAGCCATTAAATCAGTTTGTCCATCTTTTACACATCTTTCATACATTTCTATTGTTTGGTAAAGAATTTTTGCAGATTCTCTCATCTCTTCCATGTATACACGGTAACGAGCAAAGTTATCACCTTTGTCAGACCAAGGAACATTAAATTCTACTTCATCGTATAGCTCATATGGCTCTTCTTTACGAAGATCCCACTGTACTCCAGAAGCTCTTAACATTGGACCTGAACAACCCCATGATAGTGCCATTTCTTTGGAAACAGTACCAACTTCCTCCATTCTCATTAACCAGATACGGTTAGAATCAAGAAGATCCTCATAATCTTTAATATTTTGAGGAAGCTTGTTTAGAAAAGTTCTTAACTGGTGTAAAAAATCATCTTGAATATCTAAAGGAACACCACCAATACGAATTGCAGCATGCGTAAGACGCGCACCACAATATCCTTCAATAATATCCATCAAATATTCTCTTTCACGGAATGCGTAAAGAAAAACTGTCATTGCACCAATATCAAGAGCTGTTGTAGCTAACCAGAAAAGGTGGCTCATTAAACGGTTAATTTCTAAAAGCATCATACGAATAACTTTAGCACGACGAGGAACTTCTAAACCGATAAGTTTCTCAACTGCTAATGCAAATCCGTAATTGTTTGAAGATGAAGCGATATAATCCATTCTATCTGTTGTTGGCATGAATTCATTATAAATCATGTTTTCAGCCATCTTTTCCATACCACGGTGAAGATACCCAATATCTGGATGAGCTTTTACAATTTGCTCTTGCTGAAGGTGAAGCATTAAACGTAACTGACCGTGAGCAGATGGATGCTGAGGACCAAAGTTTAGTACGAGTTCATTATCATCTCTATCAAATGTAATATTTTCAAAAAATGGTGTTAATCTATTTTTTACTTGTGCCATATTTTACCACCCTATCTTTGAGGATCATCAACAATTGTTGATTCATCTTTATCATATTTTTTAATTAAGAATACGCCACCTTCTTCTTGGTACGCTTTCTCAGTTTTAGGTTCATTACCTGTAATCTTAGTTCCCTTAGGTACTTCATGCCCTAAAAGTGCGAAACGCTCTGAATCATATCTATCGATTCTTGCAGTATCACGGAGTTCTGGGCCAATTATTTCCCTTGCTTCTTTTCCATAAATCTTATCTACTTCATACCACGCAGCAAATTCATCACCGATTAATGGATATGTTTTAAGAAGTGGATTTCCTTGCCAGTCATATGGCATAAGAATTCTTTTCATAAATGGATGGTTATTAGCTTCGATTCCAAACATGTCAAACATTTCACGCTCTGACCAATCAGCTGATCTGAAAAGTTTTTCTACAGAATCAACAGCTTGACCATTTCTAATAGAATATTTAATACGAATACGCTTGCGCTTTGTCATACTTAACATTTGGTAAAAGATTTCAAAAGTGTTATCTTTTGCTATCCAGTCTATTGCACTCATTTCAGTGAGTTGCGTATACGTTAATTCATCTCTCATAAGTTCAAGTACGCCATAGATATCAGAAGCATTGATATAAATTACCATTTGCCCCACTTCTATGTAAGAATCATTTACTGTAAACTTAGACGATATTGCTTCTAAATCTTTAGCAAAAACTTCATCACTAGCAGCATCTTGGCGAGGAACCTGAGGAGACACGTAAAATCTATCTGTATAGTATGCTTTTGCTTGCACATTATCTTTAGGCTTATACGCTCTCATTACATTAACCTTTTTGCTTTTTGCGCTTTAGAAGCATGATTAGCACGGATTTTTTTCTGTAATAGCATTACACCATACTGAAGCGTTTCAGGACGAGGTGCACAACCTGGAAGATATAAATCAACAGGGATAATTCTGTCACAACCTTGAACAGTTGCATATGTATTAAACATACCACCAGTATTTGCACATGAACCCATTGAAATAACCCATCTAGGCTCAGTCATTTGATCATATAAACGCTTAATAAACTCAGCGTGTTTTTTTGTAAGTGTTCCAGCAACTATCATAACATCTGCTTGACGTGGTGAAGCACGAAAAATCGTACCATACCGGTCAAAGTCAAATCTTGAAGCTCCAGAAGCCATCATCTCAATACCACAACAAGCAAGACCATAAGTAAGAGCCCAAATTGAATTTGAACGACCCCAGTTTACGATTTTATCTATACTTGTTAGTGCAACTGGAAGTCCACCATCTTGTGAATAATTTACTTTATGTTGTGCCATTCAAGTGCTCCTTTTTTCCATGCGTATACAAAACCGATAGTTAATAATAATATAAACATTAACATCTCAGCAAAACCAAACCATCCTAAAAGTTTAAAATCTACTGCCCATGGGAACATAAACACGATTTCAACATCAAAGAGTAAAAATAAAAGTGCGAACAGATAAAACTGTGGCGAAATTCTATTTGGTTGTCTTGTTACTTCTGGTCCACATTCGTAAACCGATAATTTAATTTTTTCGCTATCTTTTGCAGCTAATGCACGAGATGCTAAACGCGCCAATACAGTTGTTGCATAAAATGCACCAAATGTGATTACGAACAGTACAAATACACCAAAATACGGATTTGCTGTAGCAATATGATCCATATAACCTACCTTTTTATAAGAACTAAACCCCTGGAATCAAGTTCTTTTTATATTTGTTTTCATACATATGCAGACCTTAACTAGGAGCTTAGATCTGTTTTAGGGTATGTAAGAAAAAACAGTTACTTGCACTATAACTAAAAGTGCTTTAAAAAAAAGAAATTTAGGAGATAAAACGAGGTACTAGTGTCACTAATTTACACACTGTTTTTTTTAAGGAAGAAGTTGCTATATAAAATATTTAGAACAATATTTTATATAGCATTGTTTTAAAATATTCTCTGAACCTCTTTTCGTATTGAGGTTCTAATTTCACGAGATTTATCTATAAATGCACGTCTATTTAGCATCTTGTCAAAATCATTATTCCATCTTCTAGCTTCTGCTTTTAAGTCTCTCTTGTCAGAAATTCGATCTCTTTCTTTTTGTACTTTTTTAAAATAGCTTCCATCACTCGAAGCTTGAAGTGTTACGAAAAGACCCGATATTACGACTAATTTCAATATATTACTTTTCATAGAAAATCCTTTATTCTTTATATGTGGGATTATTACACACTTAAGGACAAAAATTGATTTCTACCTGTATAAATATTCATCAATTAGAACATTTACACACTTATTACTTTAAAAAACCCATTGATTTTTCACTGTCAAAGTTACCATCTTTTTCTCTATTTATTTCATTAATAAAATCTTTTTGATAAAAAATTGGTTTTTCACTTACTGCAACTTTATATGCTGTATTTTTTACAATTAAATTAATTTGACCACCTGTTAAAGAGTACTTTGCAAGTGCGGGTATATCTATATCTTTATCATATGGTGCATCTGCTGGAAGCATCATTTCCCAAAGCTCAATTCTTTGTTGTTCATTTGGTTTTTTAAATTCTATCTTATAATTAAATCTTCTAGAAAATGCTTTATCAATATTTTCAAGTAAATTTGTTGTAGCTATCAGCATACCTTTGAAGTTTTCGATTTGCTCTAGAAAAATATTTTGCATCTGGTTGTGCATTTGATCTGAACCTGTAATATTTCCACTTGAACGAGAACCTAAAAATTGGTCTGCTTCATTAAGTAAAAGTATCGGTTCGGATTTCGTCTTCTCACTTAGATCATAAAAGGTATCAAAGATTTTACGTACATTTTTTTCACTTTCACCAACATACATAGAAAGAATTTTTGAACAATCAAAAGCTAAAACCTGACGTTTAAGTGATTTAGCGAGTGAATATGCTGTCATAGTCTTACCAGTCCCAGCTGCACCATAAAAAATGATTCTCGCATCTATTCCACTCTTTTTGTCTTTAATTCCCCACTCCACTAAACGCGCGACTACTTCTTTGTCCATTTGTCTCATGAGGTTTTCTAGTGTTTCCTCAGTTTTTTCGTTTAAAACTACATCATCAAGAGATGTATCAGGTTCTATGAGTTCAAAAATATCTTGTTCATCAATGAGAGCATTGAGCTTTAAACGTCTTACTTTTTTATTCTTTTGTGGGTGAATTATACTTTGGAGTACCTCATCAACAATGTAAAAAGCACGTGATATTCCACCAAAAGGATTTAACATCTCTTCATAATCAATAATGCCAGCATTGATTAAATTTGATCCATCTTCAAGAAGAGAACGGTTTTTAATTCTTTCATATTCATCAAGTGAAATGAGTTCTATAAGAGCATTCATTTCACGCAGAGAAGTATCTGTTGCGCTATATTCTTCACGTAAAAGTGCTATAAAAATTACCTGTTCTTTTAGTTCCATCTTTTTTTGTTTAAAAAATTTATCTAAAACGAGTTTTTCAGATGTTTGTTCTACTCTCTCTTCAATACGTTTTTCAAGTAAATTCAGCTTATTTTGTGTTCTATCTATACCCAATGAATGCTCATGAACATTTTGACGAATCGTACTCATCTTTTGGTATAACTCAATTCTAAAAAATTGATCTTGTAAATACTCTAAGTGATCGCCATAAGGTTTAATATCTGGTAAATCAGATTCTAAGGTACCCATTTCTAATAGTTTCAAAAATGATGACGAAAGTCCCACTGATGTATTGAGAAGCTCTATGGATGCTACCTCAGAAATTTTAATCGGTGTAAAACTTTGTTGATGTAACCAACCCAGTTCTAAAAGTTCTTTAATCTCCGATAAATTATCAAGATATTCGTATTTGTCACTTGGAAATAAATCTTGTAAAATATCTAACACTAATACATCATCTTCACCAGTCATATATTTTTTAGCTAAATCCTGAAGTATATTTGCTTCTGTTTTCGAACATTTTAAATGTTCGAAGATTACAGACTTTTCTATATCTTGCGCAGAGATAAAATTTACTAAACTTTTCATTCTTTTCTTTTGCCTTTTATTTTACAAATGAGTAAAGTAACTCAATCTCTTCTTTCCAAATACTCTCATCAATTGTTTCTAACACAAGTGGAATATCATCCATTCTAGAATCATTCATAATAAATCTAAAAGCATCAAGCCCTATTTCACCACAACCAAGTGAATGATGTCTATCTACACGACTTCCAAGCGGTGGCTTAGAATCGTTTATATGCATGCCCATTAAATATTTTGAACCAACTATTAATTCGAAATCACTCCATGTTTTGTCATAAGTTTCACGAGTTCTTATATCGTATCCCGCTGTAAACATATGACATGTATCAATACAAACACCTACACGGGATTTATCTTCAATTCTATCAATTATATATGCTAAGTGCTCAAATTTATATCCAAGGTTTGTTCCTTGACCCGCTGTATTTTCTATCACCGCTTTTACATTAGTAGTTTTATCTAGTGCGTAATTTATTGATTCAGCTATAAGGTCTAAACATTCATTTTCTATTTTTTGTACAAAATCGGGGTCTCTTTTTTCTGCTGCTTTAAATTTTACTAAATGACTTCCTGGGTGAAAATTCAATCTATCAAGACCAAGTGTCTCACAACGTTCCAGTTCATCTATGAAAGCAACTCTACTTTTTTCTAATTTCTCTGCATCAGGATTTCCAAGATTTATGAGATAAGAATCATGAGGAAGTATATGTTTAGGTTGAATTCCACTTTTTTCTAAAACATCAAACCAAGTATCTAAAGTTTTTGCATCAAATGGCTTTGCATCCCATCTTTTTTGATTTTTTGTAAACAAAGCAAAAGCTTTAGCTCCAATCTCATTTGCGTTATTAACTGCATTAAAAACTCCACCACTTGCACTCGTATGTGCTCCAACAAATTTAGTATGTTCTTTCATCTACTTGGTATCCTTGATTTTAAAAATTATTTTATTTTTTGAATCTTTAAAGAAAATCTCTTTATCATTTACTCTATATTTTATATCTACATCGTCATTTACTATCTTTTGCTCAAAACCTGAGTCTGTCTTAGATTTTGACTTTCCATCATAAATCTCATGCCCTAATAATATATTTTGTAGTATATCATCTGGATATGAATGATGAAGATAATCCTCATTAAATCCACCCTTACTCATACAGCCCTCTTTTACACAGATAAGATGGTTAATCTGTATTTTTTGTACTGCATGACCAGCAATAAACATCTCAAGTTCTATCGCTTTATCAGTACTTCTCAGGTATCCGATATCTGCAAACTTAATTTTCAAAGATTTTATAATAATTATTTTTGCCTGTGTTTTTTCATAATTTTTTATACTACAAGCACTCAAAAAAAGCATGAGAATCATTAAAATATATTTCATAATTGAATTGTAGCAAGATTTTTATGAGATATTTAAAAATTATTCTTACATCTTTAATCTAATATGTTTTATTTTGATACTTTTTTATTTTCATAAGCTAAAATATAATAAGAATATATTATATTTCAGGAAAAAATATTTAAATTAACACCAGCTTAGGACCATATTTATTCTGTGCATAGTACAAGCAAACCTAACTTTATAGGATTAATTATGACAAAAGATGAACTTAGCGTACACAACGGTCGCAATGGCAAGAAAGCGTATATTGCTTATAAAGGGAAGGTATACGATGTAACTTCGAGTAGTCTATGGAAAAATGGAGAGCACGAAGGTATGCATAATGCTGGATTGGACTTAACCCCTATGATGGAAAATGCACCGCATGGGGATGATGTTTTTGAAAAATTTCCAGTTGTCGCAGTCTTTGAAGAAGAAAAGACTTTAACTCATACTAACAAAGAATCAAAAAAACTTTTAAAAGAGAGACTTAGAGTCTGGTATAAAAAATACCATCCTCATCCAATGGTATCTCACTTTCCAATAGTCTTACATATTTTTGCAGCTGTATTAGACATATTATTCTTTTTTAATCCAAAAGAGGCTTATGCTCTCCCAGTATATTATACTTTTTTTGTCGCCACTGTCTTAGGACTTTTGGCTATGATAACAGGCCTTTTAAGCTGGTGGATTAATTATAACCTTTCAAAAGCTCGCCCCTTTATTATAAAAATCATTGTTTCATTGATAACACTCTTACTTGGAATAATCGGAATTATGATTTACGTAACAAATCCAAATGTTGTTTATGATCTATCTGCGCTAGGTATTACCTACCACTTCATAGTCCTAGTTACAGGTATAAATGTCATCATACTTGGGTACTACGGAGGTAAAATAACCTGGGGAGATAAATCTAATTACAAAGAAGAAGAAGAAGAAGAAGAAGAAGAAGAGGTTGTTAGCAAAACAGTTAATTCTATAAAACCTATTGTAGGCAAACTTCCAATTGCCAAAAAATTTGACCTTCCTTTTCTATCTGAATCCACTTTAAAGCCCGTAAAACTATCAATAGAGAAAGAAAAAGATAATGACAATAAATCCACAAGTATTTCTATACTCATCGGAGGAGCGGCAGGTACAGGA
This sequence comes from Sulfurimonas sp., assembly GCF_047622445.1. Taxonomy (GTDB): domain Bacteria; phylum Campylobacterota; class Campylobacteria; order Campylobacterales; family Sulfurimonadaceae; genus Sulfurimonas. The sequence goes on along the minus strand of NZ_JBLHOE010000003.1, from coordinate 19,436 downwards.
ATTGAAACTCTAGAAAAAATCCTAAATAATTCTTTGAAAAATGCTGGATATTATGTATTCTCTAGCAAGGAGTATATGTCAAGGGTTCGCGGTGGAAGTAATACTATACTAATTCGCATCTCTGATTGCCCTATTAAAGCGGCGTGCTGGGATGTAGATATATTTATTGCCATAGATAATCTAGCTTTAAAACATGCAGAAAATAGATGTACAAGCTTGACACTTATTTTAGCAGATGAGATATCAAGGGATAAAAATTCTACCTCTATTGCTATAAAAGAAACAGTTAAAAAGCTTGGTAACCCACGTTATGCTAATACCTATATTAGTGGTGTGATTTTTGGATTACTTAACATTGAAGCAGAACCTTTATTGGAAAGTGTAACTAAGTATTTTACTGAAGATAAAAAAAATGTTGAGGCAGTTAAAATCGGCCTTCAAACAGGAATGAAACTAGATAGTTCAACCTTACCCAAGATTCCAAGAGTGTCTAAAGAAGAAGTTTCTAAACTTCACCTGATGGATGGAACAACAGCATCTGGATTTGGTTTTTTAACAGGAGGATGTAACTTTGTCGCTTCTTATCCAATGTCACCTTCTACCGGTGTCTTAAACTTTATGGCATCCATGTCAAAAGAATTTGACATAGTAGTAGAACAAAGTGAAGACGAAATAGCATCTTTACATATGGTGCTTGGAGCATGGTATGGCGGAGCACGTGCTTTAACAACTACATCTGGGGGTGGATTTGCTCTGATGAGTGAAGCTTTAAGTCTCTCAGGTATGAGTGAGACACCAGCTGTAATATATCTTGCTCAAAGACCAGGTCCAGCAACCGGGATGCCTACGCGAACAGAACAAGGTGATTTAAATTTAGCACTTCATTCAGGTCATGGAGCATTTCAAAGAATCTTGTTAGCACCAGGTAATCTTAAAGAATGTATTGATTATGCCTACCTTGCCTTTGAGTTAGCAGACAGATACCAGTTGCCTGTTATATTTTTAACTGATCAGTATTTAGCTGATTCTATGTCAATGATTGAAGATGTTGATTTTGCATCCTATGAGCAACGCCGTTACATTACAAAAACAAAAGACACATATAAACGGTATATAGATTTAGATAATGGTGTAAGTCCGAGAGGAATTCCAGGTTTTGGTATAGGACTTGTCTGTTCAGAGGGTCATGAACATGATGAAAGAAGTCAAATCACTGAAGATTATAACAAACGAGTACAAATGGCCTTAAAACGTTCAAAAAAAGAAACAGCATTAATAGAAGAAGCTATCCCTCCAAAATGTTATGGAGATGGAGATATTGCAGTTATTGGCTGGGGATCCACGCAGGGTGCTATTTCTGAAGCCTTGAAGATGATTGATGATTCTCACTTAACTCAGGTTCATTTTACATGGATACATCCACTAAACCCTGAACATCTGAACTTTCTTAGAAATTATAAACATATAATAGTTGTCGAGAACAATGCAGATGGAGCTTTTACTCAGAGACTAAAAATGTATGGTATTAAAATTGACAAACAAATTTTGCAGTTTAATGGCTTCGCTTTTTTTGCTGATCAGCTTAAAGATATGATTGTAAAAGTTTTAAGGGAGTTATCATGAGCAATTCATTTAATAGAGAAAATGTAGATGTAGCATGGTGTCCAGGATGTGGTAATTTTGGGATATTGAAGCTAGTCACAGAGATTCTTGCTGAATTAGAGGCGGACAAAGGAAGTACGGTTATCGTTTCAGGAATTGGACAGGCGGCGAAAACGCCCTACTATATTGATGTAAACATGTTTGGTGTCTTACATGGGAGAGCTTTACCAGTTGCAACAGCCCTAAAAGCCGCTAATCCACAGTTAACAGTCATAGCTGAAGGTGGCGATGGTGATATGTATGGTGAAGGTGGTAACCATTTTCTTCATGCGATTCGTCGTAACGTCAATATCGTTCACATTGTTCACAATAATATGGTTTATGGACTTACTAAAGGTCAAGCTTCACCTACAAGTCAAAAAGGTTTTACAAGTAAGGTTCAGGTTGATGGTGTCGGTAGTGAACCTTTTAATCCTCTAAGTGTTGCGTTAGCTTTAAAAGCTGGATTTGTCTCCCGTGTTAATATAGGAGATATTAAACATGCAAAAGAGATATTAAAAGCCGCTTTTTTACACCCGGGATATGCTCTTATAGATATTTTACAGCCATGTGTAGTCTTCAATAAAACCAATACATATAAATGGTTTAAAGATAATAGCTATATATTAGAGGACTCTCACGATAGTAGTAACCTTAGTGCAGCTATCCAAAAAGTACTTGAAGGAACACCAATGCCTCTTGGTATAATTTACAAAAATATTAATAGCACTTTTGAGCAACGTGTACGCTTTGGTAGTATGGAACCTTTGTATGCCCATCATCACGATTTAGCAAAAATACAAGAGCAGTTTGATAGTTATTGATTTTTAAAGGTGTCTAAAAAAATGACTTCCTGTCATACAATGAAGTATCTATGAATTTATACATTATAATAGTTATAGTAATATCATAGTGGCCATCTTTTGAAAAGTTGATACCATTTTCTAAAATATGGTTATATACTGTATTTAGTATTTTAAAAAGCTCTGTTGAGCCTCCTACATCAGGATGAAGCTTTTCTTGCTAACTCTTTGTACATTTTCTTAACCTCATTTATACCGTCTATACCTATGAACTCATTCTCAATTTGTGCCTGTATCATCTCTTGTCCTTTAAATAAAAAATTTACCTTTTTGAAGATTGTTGAGGGGATTGTTTTTTCTTCTAAACTTCCTAATTTTAGGAATTTCAAAGAAATCTCTTAATTTTTTAAAATTATTTATTTTGTTATAGTTATGCTGTATAGCAAAAAGTAGGGAATTTAGAAAAGTCTTATATGAGAGATGGTGTTAGAGGGAAAGATAATATTTGCTCTAATAATCTAAGACCAAAATAGTGTAAGTCAAGTAGTTAAATTTTCACACCCAAGCATAGCCTGGGAGAAAAAAAGCAACTTAAATAAATGCTAATTGTAGTTAATAACTTCTTTAATAACAGCACCATTGCTTCGTTTTCCTTTTATAATAATGCCTGATGGAGGAACACCCCAGTCATCAGTTATCAAACTATCAATTAATGCTTTTCCTACAAGACCTTTACTTTCTAAGTTTCTGAGATTAGATATAAAACTATCATTTTCTTCAAACTCACTCATGTCTCCATTAACATAACGAACTTCTATTTTAATCATAATTTACCTTTTAAATTTTTAGTCCAAGTATTCAGGATGTTTTTGTAAAATATTATATGCTATATCTTGAATATTGTAGGCAATGTCAGTGCCATAAGGTAATCCAACATTTGACGGACGATAAACTAACCCCTTTGTAGATAAACCATTTATTACACCATCAGAAATATTTAAATATTGAGTTCTTTTATTTTCTGTAAGATAGTATCTTAATATATCTTTTTCATCATTTGTCAATTGTTGTAAAAATATATTCATATTCTTATTATTAACATATCCAATATATTTATTCTTAAAAAAATCATATATAGGTTTTCCAATGATTGTTCCAAATAAGAAGAATAATAAAACCGCTATCGTTGGCATTAAATTAAGTAGCAAACTTTCTATCTGAAAGAACTCTACAAGAAAATCATTTTTTGAAACTATAATTAAAATTACACAGAATATAAATAAAGATACTTGTTTTTCTTTTGATAGTGAAACCTTATCAATTATACTATCTAAATTCATATTAAGCACCTTTAATAACTTTTATCTCTTCATCACTAAGTCCGTAAAGCTCATAAACCATACTATTAATCTCTTTATCTGTCGTTTTAATTTGAGATTTTAAATCTAACACTATTCTAGTGTCATTTTCAAAAAGTGCTTTCCACTCATTTTTAAAGTTTTTTTCTTCAAGTTTATCCACAAATTTTAACTTCTTAACTTTTTTATATTCTTTTACAAACTCATCAAATTTTTGTAATTTTTTAGGTATTTTTTCAAGCTCTAACTGATTTAATAAGTTTTGATATTCTGCCCATCTATGAGCAACTATACTTTCATCTCGTTTGATACTTTTTAAAACTGATTTTTGGAACATAGACACTAGGCGATACCTTAAAGAATATTTTTTAATTATTTATAGTATTTTAGCTAAATTGAGTGAAAAAAATGTAGAAGTTCAAACGATTAAAAAACAATAAAAGTCAAAGAAGTCGAAAAATTGGCTACCAAATCAACATAGATAAAAATGTCAATCTGCCATATAATTAATATTCTCTCAAAAAATCCCTTATTATTCATTAATAATAGTAGTAGTTTACAACATTACAAAGTGTATAAAAAATAAATACACCTTTAAAATAACCGTTAGAAGGGGCTTATTTTTTGAAAATACACATTGATATCGATTGCTTCTTCGCAAGTGCTGCTAGAATTGTTGATCCCTCCCTTGAGAATAAAGCCATGGCAATTGGAGGGAGAAGTGATACAAAAATATTCTCGCGTGAAGCAAAAAAGCAAACTGTAAACTTTGAAAACTCCGGTTCATTTGTTCCTACATTTTATAAAGCCTATGAAAAGAGCGATGATGACATAAATGCGTTTAAAGATGCGGATGGTCGTATTCGTGGTATTCTTACTACATCTAGTTATGAAGCAAGAAAGTATGGTATCAAAACTGCGATGAGCATTAAAGAAGCATTAGAGTTATGTCCTCACTTAATCATAAAAGCACCAAATATGTCCCTTTATCAAAAACTCTCCCATGAACTTCACCAATTCTTATGCGCAAGGATTCCCCTAATTGAGCAAGCCAGCATTGATGAGTTTTATGGAGATGTATCTGGATGGATAGAAGATGAAGATGTACCTCAGTTCATAGATAATCTTCGACATGAAATCAAAAAAGTCTTAAAATTACCAGTATCCATAGGCGCTTCAAAAACAAGATATATTGCGAAGCTTGCAACTACATATGCGAAACCATTTGGATGTAAAATAATCAGAGAGCATGAATTTGACGCTTTTATCAACCCAATACTAGTTGGTAATTTTGCGGGTATTGGTAAAAGCATGAAATCAAAACTGGCATCAGTTCATATCCATACACTTGGAGAGTTAAGACAAAGACGAGGAACAGTTGAGTCTTGGGGACCATATGCAAAAGATTTATATAATCGAGTGAGTGGACTGAGTGATGCGCCAATAAAAACTACACATACAAGAAAGTCCATTGGTATTTCAAGAACTATAGATCCTCTACATGATAGAGTTGAACTTAAAAGAAGAGTGCATGTACTTGCTCGCCACCTTAGTTATGCCATCTTAAAACTAAATGTTATTCCTACAGTATTTCATCTGGGTATTTCTTATGAAATGAATCAAAAATCGCATAAAAACATATCTTTAGCTGAAGTATTTACTGAAAAAAAATTCGACTCACTTTGTATGCAATTATTTAACGAAGCAGATACACAAAAAAGACTGCATGTAATCAGGCTTAGTATTACGTGTTCTAGTTTTACAAGGGATTCAAAAAAAGAACTTTCCCTTTTAAACTTTTATGATGATCAAAAAATGAAAAAACTTACAAGTTCTTCACAGGAGTTAAGAGAAAAGTATGGGATAGATGTTTTAAAGTGGGGAAGTGAGCTCTATTAAAAAAACTAAGGTACAATAAACTTATGTCAAAACTTTTAAACCAATTTCGTTCTTTTTATGTAAGAAATTACCCCGATGATATGGAAACTCAAATAGACTACTTCGCTGTATTTGGTGGTTTGGGTTGGGATGTTGATACGACTAAACCAATTTCTTATCTTATAGAAGAACTTATACTACAAAATTTTTCTACTCTCAACGAAAAAATCGAAGAACTTACATTAAATGAATCAAATAACAAACGACTTTTACGTGCGCTTGCTATTGGTGATAGACGTATATTTTCTGCTTTTAAAAGAGCTGGACTTAACAATGGAAATGGTGGTGCTGCATTAAACTTTCTTCAAGAAAAAGGTCTTATAAGTATAGAGTACTCACGTGAAGAGCCTGCCCAGAGTCTCAATCCAAAAAAGAAATTAAAACGCTCTATTGCAAGACATAGAATCTCACATAAAGTACTTTTCACACAACCATTTATTCGATTTTGGTTTTATTTTATAGCTCCTCATACGAAAGATATATTAGAGAAAAACTATGAAAATTTATTTAAAGACTTTGCACTCAAACAAAACTCATATACTAGTTTAGTATATGAAGAACTCTCAGAATTATTACTTAACTACCATATTCGTGATTCTCAAATTTTAAGTTCTGGAAGTTATTGGGATGCGAATATTGAGATAGATATTCTCACAATTACCGATGATGAAAAGATTTATGTTGGCGAATGTAAGTGGACAAACCATCAAGTGAACAAAAAAGAATTACATAAGATACAAGAGAAATGTGAGAAACTGGAAATCACACCGACTCAAATAGTTCTCTTTTCTAAACGGGGCTTTTCTAAAGAGTTAACAAACTTAAGTGGAAAAGATTTGGCACTTTACTCTTCTTCTGATTTTGCAGCACTTGTGAAAAACATATCAAAAGAAGAGCTTCTAGAAGAATTTATATAGCCAAAATTCTTTATAAACTATAGCAGCACTCTTAGACGAATTTATTTAAGAAACAACACGTAGAGCTGTATAGGCTTCTTGAAGAAGTTGAAACTTTTGTGTGTAATGCTTCACCATATTTGGTGTTTCATGAAAAATCTTATCTGGATGATAGACTTTCGTTAATTTTTTATAACTTTTTTTGAGTGCATCTTGACTCGCACCTACTGGACATTCTAAAATTGTATAAAACTGAACATTTTCATTATCTTCACTCTCTTTACATAAATCCCCAAAACTAAAATTTGCAAAATCAGAATATAACTTAGACATAAAATGATTGTCATAGGTATATTGGATTTGATAATGTAAAATATGACGCTTATTCAAAGCACGTTCCAATCTAGCTTTTGCCTTATATTCTTTCACATCTATGACTAAAGAAACATCTGTTCCTCTCTCAACATACACTTCAAGTTGTGAACGCAGATAATTAATGACCCAAGAATTTGGTGTGTCTAAAGAAATAAGTACCGTATCTCTATCATAAGCATATAATTGAACTTTAACTACTTCAGGCTCTTCTAGTTCTTCAAGTTCAATTTTTATAGGTTGATTCCCATACTTAAGCATAGAACGAAGAAAAAATTCATGAGAAAAATCATTTTTCGAAGCATGGTATTCACTTAACTGACAAAGAAAATCTTCACGTACTTCAGTTAATGTTTCATTTCTAAATACGAGGACTGCCTTTGGTAAAAAAAGCATACCTCTTGCGTGGTGATTTAAAAAATCTTTCATCCAAGAGACATTAAGTGTCTCAAAATCTGTAGTGATAAGGATAAGATTATTGCGTAAAACAATCTTCATAGACCTACCTTGTATTAGATATTTTACATCAAAAAGCATATTTCGTTCCATTGCTTAACTAAATATATATAACTAATTCTTTAGTGCTTGAGCTTATTTATATATATTTTAAGTATAATTGCATCAATTAAAGATAGTAATTTTCTAAGGATTTCAACTTGCTCGAAAATATGAATGAAAAATGTGCAGTGGTAGGTATATTCGGTCATGAAGAAGCTTCTAAATTAGCTTACTTCTCTTTACATGCGTTACAGCATCGTGGTCAAGAAGCAGCTGGGATAAGCTCTTCTGATGGAAAAAAACTTCACACTATTAAAAAACGTGGTCTTGTTATGCGTGTTTTTGATGAAGCAAAACTAAAAACATTAAGCGGTTCAAGTGCTATTGGGCATACACGTTACTCTACTGCTGGAGATGACTCAATACTTGATGCTCAACCGGTATTTGCTAGATATGACTTAGGTGAAATGGCAATTGTTCATAATGGTAACCTCACAAATGCAGAAGAAGTTCGAAATAAGCTCATCGAAAAAGGTGCGATTTTTCAAACCTTTATGGATACAGAAAACTTAATTCACCTTATTGCTAAAAGCGAAAAAGATAAACTTATAGATAGAATTATCGACGCTGTACAAAAAATCGAAGGCGCCTTTTCTCTTGTCTTTTTAAGTAGAAAAAAAATGTTCGCAATGCGTGATGCTCATGGTTTTCGTCCTCTTAGTTTAGGTCGTCTTCCAAATGGTGGCTATATTGTTGCTTCTGAGACATGTGCATTTGACCTTGTTGGAGCTGAGTTCATCCGTGATGTTGAACCAGGTGAACTTCTCATATTTGAAGAAGGTAAAAAACCTAAATCAATCAAAGTTTTTGAGCCAACACCAAAGCATTGTATATTTGAATATGTATACTTTGCTAGACCTGATTCAAATGTATTTGGACAATCAGTTTACCAGATGAGAAAAAATATGGGTAAAGAACTCGCTCATATCCAGCCAGTTGATGCTGATGTTGTTATTCCGGTTCCAGATGGTGGCGTTCCTTCTGCTATAGGGTATGCTCAAGAAAGTGGGATACCTTACGAGATGGGAATTATGCGTAACCATTACATTGGTCGTACATTTATTGAGCCAACACAAGCGATACGTGACCTTAAAGTGAAAATGAAACTTTCGCCTATGCCTGGCGTAATCGCAGGAAAACGTGTAATTGTAATTGATGATTCGATTGTACGTGGAACCACTTCAAAAAGAATTATTAGAATGTTAAAAGAAGCAGGAGCAAGCGAAGTTCATATGCGTGTTTCTTCACCACCAACAACAGATCCATGTTTTTATGGGGTTGATACTCCAGATAAAGAAAACCTTATTGCAGCAAATATGACAACACAAGAAATTTGTGACTATATTGGTGCTGATTCTTTAGCATACCTTGATGAAAATTCACTTTTAAGAAGTGTGAATGCTACAACTGACAACTATTGTACAGCTTGTTTTACAGGAAACTATATAATTTAATGAAGCAAATCTATACATATGGAAATTATCTAAAAGAAAAATTTAATTCTAAAGTTTATAAAGTTGGAATCAATATTTCTGGTTTCACCTGTCCAAATATTGATGGAACTGTTGCTAAAGGTGGATGTACGTTTTGTCAAAATGATTCATTTTCTGCAAGTACTGGTGAAGTACAAGAACTAAAGGGTTTCCATTTAAACTTAGATTCTAAAGAAAACCCTTTTTTAGATAAACAATTACTACAACTCACACAGCAATTTGAATCCATATCTGCAAGACAAGCAAGAGAATATGGCGCTCAAAAATTTCTTGTATACTTTCAATCTTTTACAAATACCTATGCTCCCTTTGAAACACTCAAAGCTCTCTATGACAAAGCTCTTTCATTTGAGAATGTAGTTGGACTCAGTATTGGAACTCGTTCTGATTCTATTACTGAAGAGACTCTTTCTTACCTAAGCGAACTTAACAAAGATAAAGAAATATGGATAGAGTTTGGTATCCAATCAATCTACGATGAGACATTAGAAAAAATTAATCGTGGGCATGATAGTGCAAATGTTAAAGAATGGATTATAAAGTCTAAAGATGCTGGTTTAAATGTTTGTGGACACCTTATCTTTGGTCTTCCAGGCGAAACTAAAGAGATGATGATTGACACTGCTAAAGAAGCTTACAAGTGGGGTATTGATTCGGTAAAGTACCATCCGCTTTATGTAGTAAGAAGAACTGCTTTAGCAAATGAATTCACTTCTGGTAAATTTACACCTATCAGCGAAGAAGAGTATCTCAACGTTTTAATAAAAACTATCCAATTAAAGCCTGAAAATGTCTCTGTTCAAAGAGTAACAGCCGGCATTGATGATGATTCACTTCTTTCCCCAGCTTGGTGTAAAAATAAAAATACGCAAATTAAAAATATTAATAAAGCATTAAAACCAATAGGTCTTAAATACTAAGACTTAGCTTTACTTCCCTCTTACTTCCACAAAATCAGCAACACTTCTAAAATATCCAGGATATTTAAAGTGAACTCTAAATTGTTTTGCAGCACCAGCTTTAAGATTCTTGGCTACTATAAACTCTTTTGTAATTGATTGTGGTTTTGATTTTGCCATACCCATCCCACCACTAAAGAAATCGACAATTCCACTCGCCTTATAAAAGTTACCGCCTTTGACATTTCCTGTAGCATGGCCTTTATTTACAAGCTTAATTTCTAAAACAACCTTACCTATAGGGTAATTACCTACATTTTTAATAATACCACTATAAATTATCCGCTCAGTGGAAAGTAATCTTTTATTTTTAATCTTAACAACTTTTACTTTTTTTGTGTATTTATCTACCACCATAACAGAAAAAAAAGCTAAGAGAGTAGAGATTAAGAAAGCTGTAATTAACATTGGTATAATCAACTTCTTTTCTTGTCTAAAAGCAGATATAACACCAATTAAAAAAATTAAAAAAGATATCCCTAAGAATATATAGTGCCAGTAATTAAGTAAAGTCATTTACATTTCGCTCCTAAAGTAATATTGTAATCTCGAGAATACGTAAAAGGTTCTACAATAATTTTAAAATTCACGCTTTTGCCTTTAGCAATATCTTCTTTTATAATCGACATTTTCTTGATTGTCTTAAACTGTAGTATATAGTTTTTTAGAGTATTTTTACTCACTTTATGAACATTTGCTGTAATCTTACAAGACTTAAAATTAAACCTAGAAGTATTTTCTAGTATCCCTTTAACAACAATGGCCTCTGTGAATTCTAATCTTTTTTGCGAAGATAATGTAGTCATATTTGAGAATAAAAAGTTATGCATTTGTATACGCCCAATAGTTGGAGTAATAATGAGTATAATAAAGCCTAGAAGTATTAAAATGATAGCAAGAGCTATCTTTTTACGAAGAACTATTCCAAGAACAATAAAAAGGATAAAAAGAACAAAGCTAGCTCCAAAAATAATATAATCATACATGATTAAAGTATCTAAAAAAGCTTGTATCTTTGACTTCATATATATGTCCTAATTAGTCTTCTCTTGAGTTTTTCTCAGCTATCCCGCTCATATCAAATCTACTCGCTAATTCTTGCTTGATTCTATCTGGTGAAATATTTTTAGCAGCAAGAGCTACTAACATGTGATATGTTAAATCAGCTGCTTCATATACCATTTCCTTCTCATCATTATCTTTGTATGCAAAACAAAATTCGCCAGCCTCTTCTACAACTTTTTTCAAAATTGTGTTGTCACCTTTTGCAAAAAGTTTTGCTGTCCAAGATGATGAAGGGTCTGCATATTTACGTTCTTGTATGGTGTGGTAAAGAGTATCTATCACTCCGTACATTGCATCAGTATTTACTTCAACATCACTATGTGCTTCACCTGTTTCAAGTTCTGTAAAAAAGCAAGACTTTCTACCTGTATGACAAGCTACACCTTCTTGCGTTACTTTTAGAAGAAGGGTGTCATTATCACAATCAAGATTAAAAGAGTGTATAGATTGAGTGTGCCCACTGCTTTCACCTTTTTTCCAAATGCGTTGTTTAGAACGTGAGAAGTAATGTGCAATTTTTGTAGACAGAGAAAGTTCTAAAGCTTCTTTATTCATATAAGCCATCATAAGAACTTCACCATTAGCATTGTCCTGAACGATAACAGGAAGAAGTTTACACTTCTCCCAATCTACTCTTTGTATTGCTTCATTCATGTTTTAGTTAGCCGTAGTTCTTTGCTTAAGGTTTTTAGTATCAACCCAAATATTTGGAGTTGATCCACCAGGAGTTAGGAAAATTTTAGCATCTTTGTTTTCACGAAGCGCATCATTAAATTTACCTTGAATTTTAATTTGCTCTAATTGTAAAAGTTGACTACTTAAAGACTTAGCAATTAAAATATTTGCTTTTGCTTGAGCATCAGCTTCAATCGTTACCGCATCTGCAATACCTTGTGCTTCAATTCTTTTCTTTTGCGCGATACCTTCAGCTTCTGCAGCACGTTTAAGTGCTTCTTGTTTTACACGCTGTACATCTTGTTCTGCTTTTTGAACTTCTTGTTTTGCAACTTGAACACGTTCTATCTGCTCTTTTACTTTTTGAGGAAGTCCAATTTCACGAAGTTGTACTGATTGTAAATCTGCTGGTGAATTTTTAAGGCCAACAACATTTTTTCTCACTGCTTCATCGATTTCTGCTGCAATTTTATTTCTCATTTGAGGAAGTGACTCTGCATCATACTTACCAACAACATTTCTTACAACATCTCTTACAACAGGGTTTATAATTTTATCTTCCCATGAGAATCCCCAATTAGAGATTGTTTGTGCTGCAAACTGAGAGTTAAGACGATACTGAACAGTAAGTTCAATCGTAACAGGAAGACCACGTCTATCAAGAACTGTAATAGCTGGTTTTGAACCAATTCCAGATGCTCCAGAGTTAGCTTCTATACGTGATGCATAATTAATAATACGAACTTTAGTGTCAACTACATATACTTTTTGTATAACTGGAACAATAAAGTGAAGTCCCGGTAAAAGTGCTTGATCTTGGTATTTACCATTAGTACTTAAAATACCACGTTGTCCTTCTTCGATGATTGTAAAAGGTTTTGCTAGAACTAACATAATTATAACTGCAATTACAAAATAAATTATTCCAGACTTTCCACCCATATCTAAGTTAATTTTTGGGAATTCTGGGCCTTTTCCGCCACCGTTTCCACCACCTGAACCACCAGTAGTTTTTTTGCCACTACCGTTCTCGCTTTTTTTCTTGTTAAAATAATCATTCATATCTGATGCCATTGTTATCGTATCCTTCATAAAATTGTTTCCTTGTAAAAATTTTGCTTTTTTTAAAAGCTGGCTCTACTAGCCTCAGCTAGATAAAAGGAACTAAGTTCCTTTTGCTAATTAGTCGATGTACGTTAAGTAATGCTCAAATGTTTCACATCTACCAAATACAATATCAAAATACATTGTTTGAATTTGTTCAGTCATAGGACCTCGACTACCACAACCGATCTCTCTTGCATCAACATTAGCAACTGGAGTTATTTCAGCTGCTGTTCCTGTTAAAAATGCTTCATCCGCAACATATATTTCTTCTCTTGTTATACGTCTACGTGTAACTTTTATATCAAGAAATTCTGCAATCTCTATAACCATTTTTTGTGTTATAGAGGCTAAAGAGTTATCATTTGGAGGAGTAATCAGTTCACCGTGTTTAACCATAAAGAAACATGCTCCACTCGCTTCAGCTACATAACCTTGGTCATCTAAAAGAAGTGCTTCATCATATCCGCAATCAATAGCTTCGTATTTTGCCATTTGTGAATTTAAATAGTTTGCAGTTGCTTTTGCTTTACCCATACTTGAAGTATTAGCAGCTCTTGTCATTGATGCAATTTTGAGTCTAATTCCATTTTTTAAACCATCTTCACCAAGATATGCACCCCATTCCCAAGCAGACATTACGGTTTCAACTGGAGCATCCTTATGATAAACACCCATTACACCGTAGCCTAAAAATGCAAAAGGACGAATATACACATTATCCCCTACGAAATCATTCTTTTTGATTAGATCAATCTGGGCTTGATTCATCTCCTCTACTGAATAAGGGATATCTATAAGTGTCATCTTTGCAGATTCTTTTAATCTTGTAGTGTGCTCATTCAAACGAAAAATCGCATAACCTTTTTCAGTTTTATACGCTTTTGTTCCTTCGATGACACCATTTCCATAGTGTATCGTATGAGAAAGTACATGTACCTTTGCATCATCCCAATTTATAAATTTTCCATTCATCCAAATATATTTGGCTGCGTTCATTAAATCTCCAATAATTATTACATTAAAATTATTGTATTTTATCCAAATTGCTGTTTATATTAGATTAATTACATTCTCACCAGACTCTTTACTAGTTTTACCTTTAGGTTTTCTAGGAGAGGAAGAATCAACTTCTGGCTTTTTTTTCAGCCAACTCAGTGCATCAGTATTGTACATAAGAACTGGAATAAAAAATAATGACACTAAGGTTGCTGCAATACTACCAAAAATGAGGGCAATACCTAAGCCTCCAAAAATTGGGTCAGTCGATAAAAGAAGACTTCCTAATATAATAGCTATAGCTGTAAGCATAATTGGTTTAGAACGTGTTCCGGTAGCTACGGCAATAGCACGGTGTGTATCCATTCCTTTTGCGATTAATGCTCGAGAGAAATCTATTAATAAAAGTGAACTTCGGGCACTAATTCCCATAAGAGAAATAAATCCAATTAATGAAGTTGCTGTAAGATAAAAGTTATCTCCAGTAATCAAAAGCTGGATTTTATCAGTAAGCCAATGTCCAGAGATAACACCCATTATGGAAAGAAAAGATCCGGCTAGTACGATACCACTCAATGCAAATGACTTATAGTAAACTACAATAAGTAAAAACATCAATACTAAAGCTGCAATAAATGCACCCCCTAAATCTCTAAAAGTATCCAAAGATACTTTCATTTCTCCATCCCAGCGAAGAAGCAATTTTTCATTTGAATTTTTTGACTGAAGATTAAGATCAAACATAAATGTCGAAATTCCAGGAACCTTTGTTACATTAAAATCTTTTGAAAGTTTCTCTACTAGAGCATCTCTTGCCTCAAGAAGAGGATATACTTGACTAACCATGTCACACTCAGCTGTTATGCTAATCATGTTTTTTAAGTTTTTTCGAAAAATTGTAGGACTTGATAAAACCTCATGCACCGAAACAACTTCCTTAAGAGGAACCATTACACCCATTTTATTCATCAACTTTAATGAAGACAATTTACGGTTAAGTGCCTCTATTGATTTATCACTAAAACGATGTGACTCTTCAGATAGACGGACAAAAATTGGAATCTGATCTTGTTGATCTCGCGTATTTTTCACTGCAACTGACATACCCTTAAATGCAAGATAAATAATATTATTTACCTGTTCTACATTAAGCCCACTAATCATAATCTTCTCTTTATTCGGTGCTAGTTCGTATTTAGTATAAATAGTATCTTCCATCGTGTCAATATCAACGAGACCTTCCGTTTGCTTGAAAGTCTCTGCTATTATAGCCGCGGTTTTACGCATAAGCTTATCATCTTTACCATACAATTCTATAGCGATTGTCGCTAAAGTTGGAGGACCTGCTGGCATCTCAACAAAACGTATAGTACTTCCCGGTACTACAGGATTACAAGTATCATTAATCAAAGGACGCATACGGTGTATCATGTTATATGAGGCTTCATCACGAGTATTTTTATGAGTAAGATTAACCACAATTTCAGCTTGATACTTCATTCGTTTAAAATCACTTCCCTTTACTAAACCTGCGTAGTCAAGTGGTGCACCTTGACCTAGGTACACTTCCAAATCAATCACAGCTTTTTCTTTTATAAGTACATCTTGAATACACTCCGTAACCGATTCAGTCTGCGCAATAGAACTGTTTGTTGGTGTATCAATATATATTGTAAAAGTATTTGCACTTTTTCCTGGTAGCATTTTAGCCAAAACAAGTTTTGTAGGTATCATCATAAATGAAGCACCCAATAATACTAATGTTATGATTACAACCGTACGTCTTAGCCACGCCTTGTCTAAGATAGTATAAACTATTTTTTCCATTGCAACCAACTCCACTTATTTTTTACTATCATGTAATAAACAATACCAATATTCTTTTCTAGTTTACATCCAAAATTTCTCATAACTCCAATCTCTTGGGGCCCTTCAAGCTCACACTCCTGATGCTTATGTCTCATTAATATTTTAGCTAAATATGGGGTAAATACATACGCAACAAAAAGAGATACTGCTAAAGCAATCGGTACATTAAGTGGTATGGGTAACATAAATTGTCCCATCATCCCTCCAACAAATGCCATAGGAACCATTGTCAAAATAATCGCTATTGTTGCAACATTTGTAGAAGGACCTATTTCATCAGTTGCTTCAACAATTAGATCATCAAAGTCTTGAAACTTACTTTTAGCCAAGTGCATATGACGGTGAATATTTTCAATTACGATTATCGCATCATCAACTATAAGTCCAAGACTAAGTAAAAAAGCAAAGAGTGTAATTCTATTGATAGTCTGGTCTGTCATATATGCAATAAAAAGTGTTAATGCTAAAATCATTGGTACCGCGATGGTAACAACAAGAGATTCTCTCCATCCTAAAAATGGTATGAGGATAAGAGCAATGATAAATATTGTTATGACAAGGTGGTGAACCAACTCATTTACCGCTTCATTCGCACGAATACCATAATTTCTTGTGATAATATAACCAACACCTTGACTTTGAAGTTCCTCTTTAGATTCTCTAATCTTTGCAATAATATCCTCAGAAATTGTAACAGCATTAGTTCCCTTCAGCTTTGCGACCGTAAGCGTTAATTGATCACCTGCTTTACGAAACTCTCCATTTGTATCTCTATAACTTAAAAGAACTTTTTGAAAATTTTGGATATCGTAACTATACGTAATTTTTGCAATATCACTTAAGTAGATTGCAGAACCTCTATACTGCGCAATGATTAAATCTTTTAAATCAGCAATATCTTCAATGGCATTTTTTATACCAAAAACAATAAGCTCATTGCTTTGCGTTGGAGCATCAATTTCAGGGGAATTTTTTGATATTGATTGTATTGATTGTGCTACTTGACCAAGTGAAATATGAAAAGCTGCTAGTTTATCCAAATCAATCATTACGTTAAACTGTGGACTCTTTGCACCTTTTAAAATAGTTTTAGAAACATTTTCTAAACTATTGATTTCTTGTTGTAAATCACGAATTGTCTTATACAATTTTAGGTTATCAATCTTTTCATCTTCTAGCTTAAAAAAAGCAATACTTAAAATTGGGATATCTATATCAATGTCAAATGGTTTAATAAGGGGCTGCATTGTGCCCATTGGAAGGGAGTCCATATTTTGCATCACTTTATCATAAAGCTTTAAATTTGAAGATTCTCTCTCTTCTCCAATATAATATTGTACATTAACCATACCTACATTATTCATAGCAGTACCGTATATATGTTCAACACCTTTAATCTCATTCATACGACGTTCAAGAGGTTTAATAATAACATTCGTAATTTCTTTAGGTGATGTTCCAGGAAGAGCGATTATAACCGACCCACCACTCACTGCGATTTGAGGGTCTTCTTCTCGTGGCATTACAAGTAGGGATATATATCCAAGTAATAAAATGGAAATACCAAAAATCATTGTTAAAGGATTTTTGAGAAATGCTTCTGCTAAATAACCTGCAATATTCTTAGACTTATAAACTTTCATGTATCCCCTACTTTCATTGAATAAAATATATTATACTGTGTTTTATCAAAAAATAATCACATCTGTTATTAAAAAGAATTATTTATAAATATACTGTGAATATTAAGCTTTTTTATATATAATTTCAGGCTAATATATTAATAAGGTTACCCATGGCAGAGACTTACACTGATTATAAAGACGTGGATCAGAAGCAATTACAAAAAGACATAGATGCGATTAAAAAAACTATTGGTGCTACAACTGAAGAAGATTTTCAACATTTACTAAAACTCGAACGCTGGGGACGTGCTTCAACTCTTAGTGGTTTTGCATTTATTTTACTTGTAATTTACCTTGATTACTCAGCTTACCCTCTTCACTGGATTGCTTTTTGGGGGATTGGGATTATGGGTTCGTTTCTTATTGGAGTAGGGAATGTTTCACGTTGGTCAAACGTAACACATCCAATTCTACATGGCGCATATGATAAAGTACCAAATATCCCAAAACGCTACACCAAAGATGGCTTTGCATCTGGAAATCGTAGATGGATAGATTGGTTAGACTGGATTAAACCTGATGCTTGGGCATTTGAGCATAACATTATGCATCATTACCACTTAGGTGAGGCAGATGATCCAGATAATGTAGAGAAAAATTTGGAGTGGCTACATGAAGCAAAAATTCCTACTTGGGCGAAATATGCATTTGTATATATTTTTGCTTTTACATGGAAACTTACATACTATGCACCAAATACACTCAGAATTTTAGAAAATAAAGCAAGAGCCTCAAAAAAAGAAGAACCTACACTTAAGTATGAGTTAACACCATTTACAAAAAATGGTTTAGAGTTATGGAAAAGTTATATACTTCCTTATGGACTTTTCCAGTTTATATTTTTACCTCTACTTTTCTTTCCTTTTGGTGGAATGGAAGCCGTTTTAAGTGCCTTTGTTCTCATTCTTATTGCTGAAGCATTTGCAAATTTACATTCATTCTTAGTAATCGTACCAAATCATTCAGCTGAAGATATTTATCAATTTTCAACACCTCATAAAACACAAGGTGAGTACTATCTACGTCAAATTATGGGAAGTGTAAACTACAATACAGGAACAGACCTTATTGACTTTGGACAAGGTTTTTTAAACTACCAAATTGAGCATCATTTGTTTCCAAACATGCCCCATAGTTTTTATCAAAAAATGCAACCTATCGTAAAAGATATTTGTAAAAAGCACAATTTAGAGTATAGACAAGAGTCTGTATTTAAAAGAGTTCTCATGACTGTTGACTTAATGGTTGGTAAAACTAAACTACGCACTATAGAAGGGATTTAAACCCTTTTATCATTTCTCTCTTCTTTTTTTGTACTTAGCTATATACATTTAACAAAACAAGCTATAATTAAGATAACTTATGCTGTATACACCCATTTTCCATCCCCATAAATAACTATATATTATTCTTATATATCAATTTATCACTTTTTTATAATAATTTATTACTATGTAACATATTAGAACATTGCCCTATATAATACTTGAAGAATATAGTATTTAAGACTTACTAAAGTTTTAAACTAGTATAAATACTTAAGGTTAAATATAATATTTATTAATACGTATACATAAACTATTTGTATTTTTAGTATAGCTTCCTCTTATATTTAGATTTTGTTCGTGTTTAACTTTGTTTAGCAAAATGGTGAGTTTTTAAAAACTTTAAGATGTATTATCTAAAGGAGGAAGTGTGAAAACTAAGACTACACTTCAAAAGATCGCAATATTGGCATTTTTAATAGCTATTGGATTCTTTATATACTTGATTGTTGCTGCAAAAGCATTCTCATACCTATCTAAAGACCCCAAAGCATGTATTAACTGTCATGTTATGAATACACAGTATGCGACATGGCAACACAGTTCTCACGCGCAACGTGCTACTTGTGTAGAGTGTCATTTACCTACAGATGGTGTTATCAATAAATATATGGCAAAGGCAAGAGATGGATTTAACCATACACTTGCTTTTACATTAAATACTTATGATAATACAATGAAAATAAGTGATGATGG
>NZ_JBLHOE010000002.1:0-82048 GCF_047622445.1 Sulfurimonas sp. | reverse complement strand
GTTACAATACTCATATCATACATTTCATTCATAGTGGAATTTTACAATAATAATTCTTTAAGAGGTCAACATGGCAATAAAAGTAGAAGAAGCACTTGATATTATATACAAAAATGTATCTCCAACATCTGTTAAAATCCTACCACTTGAACAAGCACTTGGTTGTATTTTAGCGCAAAATGTAGTTGCCACACTCAACTTGCCCCCATTTGACAACTCTGCTATGGATGGTTATGCTGTTAAGCTCTGTGATTCTGGGAAGGCTGTAAAAGTTACACATACAATTTTTGCTGGAGATGATTCAAGCGAAATATTAGAACCAACATATGCTATAAAAATCATGACAGGTGCAAGAATTCCAGTGGGGTGTGAATGTATTGTTCCAGTTGAGGATACAAAAGGACACATCAACGGAGTAGTACTTCCAGATAACTTACAAAAATCAAAACATATTCGACTCTCAGGTGAAGATATAAGAGTTGGCGATAACTTACTCACTTGTGGAGAAAAACTTCATGCCCATCAAATTACACTCTTAGCATCCCAAGGGATTAGTCATGTTAAAGTACATAAAAAACCTAAGATAGCACTTTTCGCATCAGGAAGTGAGTTAAAAATGCACTTTGAAAATGTAGAATCACATCAACTCTACAACACAAATACTCCAACATTTTTTTCACGTGTATTGGAACTTGGCTGCGAAGTTGACTTTATAGGTACTGCTGTTGATACTATGGAGGATTTAAAAGCCCATATTCAAAGTGCCCTCAGCTCAGACCTTATTATTACCAGTGGTGGAGTGAGTGTTGGCGATGCTGACTTTACAAAAGAAGCCTTTGCGGCTTTTGGCTGTGAAGTATTCTTTGACAAGATAGCTATTAAACCTGGTAAGCCAACAACAGTTGGTAAAATTGGAGACACGATGGTATTAAACTTACCTGGAAATCCACTTGCAGCAGCTTTGAATTTTGAGCTCTTTGGACAAAGTATCATCTTAGCACTTGGCGGTGCGAGATCAAAGTACCTTAACCCAATTAAAGCAAAAATGAAAGATACTTATAAACTTAGAAAAGGAAAAAGAACTTTAGTTCCTGGCTTTTTTGATGGTGAATTTTTCATTCATTGTGCTATATTTGCTCCAGGGATGGTTTCACCACTTGGACATGCTAATGCTTATATTATGATAGATGAAGAGTGTGAGCAGTTGGATTCAGAGACTCAAGTAAATATTATACCAACACGTTTTACTTTTACAAAAGAAGTGCCAAGCGATTTAAGAAGTGGTACCTAAACACTTCTTGGATTAAGAAAGTTTTGTCCTTCTTTGAGCTTTTCAAATAATTTTTCATCTTTCCAATCACTTAGTACAGTAGGTGAAAATACTATCTCATTTAATTTTATTTCACCCATTTGTTTACTGTAAGCATCCTCTTCAAAACATTGTGCATAACCAGTAGCTGTTTCATGTACTATGATGCTATTTAAAGATACATTTTTTTCACCATTAATAGTACTTGTTTGATGTAAGAGTTTATCTATAACTACAAAAAGTACACGTGAGAGTTGTTCTGCCGATGGCGAAACTGGAAGTGATACCCATCTATCGGAATACTTTTTCATATCTTCAACATACTCTTTTTCATCTTGATCCCAAATACTTATAGAATGATCAAAAGAGTCTATTAAATCTTTCATATTCTGTTTCATTAAGCCAAAATCATAAACCATTTGTCCATTATCTAAAAAGTTTGATTCAAAGAGTAACTCTACCTTGTAAGAGTGCCCATGTATGGAGCTTCTACATCTAACAGTAGAACATCCACGAACTATGTGAGCATTTTCAAATTTAAACAGTTTTCTAATTATCATAACATGCTCCTAAACACCCTTATTTTTATCCCATATTCTTATATGCAATCTATCTGAAAAATTATACCCTTTTGCTTTACAAAATTCTATAAGCGGCTCGGTATTTCTTTCAACTTCTTTTTTTGAGCCACCAACTGGCATACAATACACAGGAGTAGATGGAGAATGGATAAGTACATCTTCTATTTCTTCTTCTAAACCAAGATTGATTGAGTTTCTATCAATTGAAAATTTAAAAAAAGATTCTTTTGAAGAAGAAGCAAGTGAAAAAATAATATCTCCATTGACTCGCTTCTTTAAATTTTCACCTGAATTTGAAAGTTTCACTGAAAGTGCAAAAATACATTCTTTATACACAGGGTATTTTTCAAAATCAACGTCTAAAGATCCATTCGTCTCAAAACATATTTTATGCCCATTTTTATGTAACGCGTTTAAAAAATCTACAAAGATTAGGTCATTTGCATAAATAAGAGGTTCCCCACCTGTTAGAACAATGTCTACAGCATTAGGAAGCTCATATTTGTCCAATATATTTAAGAGTTCTTGTACAGAAGTAATTGGTATCCAAGAATGAGAAAAGTGCTCTTTATTTACAGCGTAAACAGTATCACAGCCTCTAACATCAACACCAGTTCTAGATGTTTCACTACAGCCAAAACCCTCACACTTCATGTTACATCCACCGAATCGTAGGAAGAGTGATGGAGTACCAGTATACTTACCCTCTCCTTGGATAGAATAGAAATGTTCAACTAAGTATATCATCAGCCACCAGTTTCATAAAAAGCTCGAGATGATACTTCACCATCTTCACCGCCCCAGCGGTTTTTTTCAGGTTTAGTACGTACTACTTCTTTTAAGACTAATGCAGCACCTTTTATATCGCCAGCTTTAATAGACTCAGAGATACTCATAGCTTCATCAAAGTAAAGACATGGGATAAGATTACCCTCCGCAGTGAGACGAATACGATTACATTTTTTACAAAAGTCATCTTCATATGGTTCTATAATTCCAAATCTATATCCATCTTCTAGTGTATAATAATGAGACGGAGAAGTACCATCAAATCCATCATCAGAAAATGTATATTTTTCACGTAAATGTGCTAGAAGTTCGGGAGACTTCATCCCCTTAATATCTTCTTTTGCATGCTTATTTTCCATGTACTCAATGAATCTTACAGATATATTACGCTCTTTACAATACTCAAGTACATTAAGTATCTCGTTCGCATTTACACCTTTCATTGGAACCATGTTAGCTTTTACTTTTAGTCCAACTTTTAAAGCCTCTTCAACACCTGCCAAGACATTTTTTAAAACATCTTTACCGGCTATATCTTGCGCTACTGAAGGGATAAGAGTATCTATGCTTACGTTAATACGTTTAAGTCCAGCATCCTTTAATCTTTGAGCAGCACCCTTAAGTAAGTAAGCATTTGTTGTCATCGCTAAGTCTACTTTTGGCTCATAGTCATAAATCATTTTTATGAACTTATCTAGACCTTCACGAAGAAGTGGTTCACCACCGGTAATACGGATTTTTTTAACACCTTCATCTATTGCAACTTTCATAAACTCAAAAAGTTCTTCGAAGGTAAGGAGGTTTTCTTTAGGTACCCAAGAAAAAGGTTTCTCAGGCATGCAGTAAGTACATCTAAAGTTACATCGCTCAGTTACTGAGACACGTAAATAGTCTACTACTCTGTCATAACTATCTATTAGCATATTAATCCTATATAATCACTCAAATATCTATCTAAAAATTATACTATTGTTATTTGAAGCTAATATAAATATAATTTACTTCGCTAATATCTCAGACTTCATATCCATAAACTCTACATCTGTTAAAAGTCCGTCTTTTTTCATTTCATAGGCCTTTCTAACATCATCAAGCTTTGAACTTGTTCTTGTTACAGATGGATTAGCTTTCGTTACTACCTCTGGACTTACAGATCTCTCTGCTACTTTTTTATCTATAAGAGCATCAAGTTCTTCTGCAGTCATTCCAGCAACAGCACCTTCTTTTTGTACTAATGCTTTATTTGTATCTTTTTTTGGAAGAATAAGTGCTTCTATAATGTTATCTTCTTTACTGTACGCACCGGCAAGGGTTGTTGTTTTTAAGTCTTCTAATGCTGTAGCTTCATCAACTAAAGTGAAATTAAATTTTGCAAAATCATCTGAAAAACTTCTCACTTTAAGATAATACGATTGTCCTGCTTCAAGATTTAAAGAAACTTCTTGTTTTTCTATGTCATTTCTTATAGCAGCCATAGTTATCTGCATAGATTTAAGATCATAAGTTACATATTCATCTGCACCTATAAAGCCTTTTGTATCTTTTCCATTAATAGATATTTTATATTTTGTAATTCTTTCTGTATCGATTGCAGGAACTGCATACACATATACTAATGATGCATCTTCAATTGGTTTTTTTACTTCAAATGGAATTCTAGAACAAGAAATAAAAATCATACTTAGCATGATTAAAGTTGATAAAGCTATTTTTTTCATAAAGTCTCTCTTATTTGATTTGAGAGTATTATACTAAAGAAAATTAAATTTTATACCAAATAAGTTAAATTTGAAGAAAGATGAAGAGAAATGAGTTTTTTTGAAGATTTCCAAGCCGAAGCTTGGAGGATTCTGTAGTTCTAGAAATTTCTAGAAGTTTACAGAAGCGATAACACGAACGTGTTGTTGAGCATCACCATCAGCCATACTAGAAGCACCAACTTCACCATCACGATGCATTAGGATAGCTTTCATATTGAAATCACCTAGTTTTTTACTAACAATTAAATCGATTTCTGACATATCACCTTGAGCAGGAGTTACGTCATTTGAATTATTTATATACTGTAATGCAAGACCTGTTCCAGCTAATTTACCTGAAGCTTTGATTTTAAAAGCAGTTGAACCTGGTATTGAAACATATCTACCATCAGTATAAACACCATCAGTTCCTAGTTTGTCTTTCTTGTTAGCAGTTGCTGTATTACCTACTGCCATTGAACCTGTATTACCATCACTAACTGTTGAAGCAGCAGCATATAGGTTAACTGAAGCAACTTTCATTTTAGCTTGTAATGCGAATGCTGTAGTATCATCAACACCACTAGCAGCTGGCATCATTTGAACTGCTACACCTTTAAGAGCTACTGGACCAGCTTTCAGAGAAGCATCAAACCATACTGCTTTTGCAAGTGAAGATAATTCATATCCCCAAACATTTACAGCTAAAGCATCATTTTTATATAATGCACCTAGAGCATATACAGAAGTACCTGCATAACGGCTTACCACTTCACCAGTATTACCTTGACCAACGAAAGCAGCAACTACAGTTAAGTTATCAATTGAATTATTGATAGCTACTGCAGCATTAAAAGTATTTGGAGTTGCATTCCATCTTTCAGTAAACGCTAAAGGAGTATCTAATTCTTGCTTACCTACTTTAAGTAAAGTTTTTGCGCCTACAGGAGCTGTAATATACATTTCACCTGTATACATTTCACCATCACCAGTCAAGCCTTGAGAAGGACTTCTAACACCACTTACTAATGTACCTTCAAGACCCATTGTAGATGTTTGGTATACAGTAGCACCGAAGCCAACATTACCTTGCTTACCAGTAACGCCTAATTTAAATACTACTTCCCCTGAAGCACCATCTTTATTGAACATACCGTTAGTACCACCATTATTAGTTTCGTACCATAATTTAGCTTGACCATTAACTTTGATATCTTCTAAAGCTGCCGCCGCTGTTGTTAGTGCCATAGTTGCTACAGCAACTGATAATATAATTTTTTTCATTTAATTTCCTTGTTTGTTTTTACACCACTTAATATGAAGTGATAGTTAATGAAATTAGTAAAATCGCTTACTAAAACTCACACCGTAATGTATTTGAGACAAGACTATTATAATGATTGTTATTTTAAATGAAGTTTAAACGTGGAGGTTTATTTACACTTTGTTTACTTTTGATACATTTCTATTCATAATGTGATATATTTTTGATATCTCATTTACTTTTCTAAACTAGGAAATGCCTTTATTGTAGTACTTAGAAGTATATCATGCAATAGTTTGTTATCTTTTCTTAACACAGGCAAGAACAGTCCAATGAGAGTAGTTACAGTAAATAAAAAGACAAAAAAACGTAAGAATGCTCTAAAAAAACCAATATTTTCAAAAGTTTTTGAATCTACAACTTTTATTTCATACGCTTTTTTTCCTGGTGTTTGTCCCGTTCGTGATAAAAAAGCTGCATAAATGAATCCATATATTATAGTAGCAATCAGAGGAGCAATACTTGAACCTTGTAGCGCTTCTTTTCCATCAAGTACACCATATGTCATTATGTACATAATTGGCATATAGATCATAAAAAGGTCTACTATTAATGCTTTAATTCTATATATATAGTATGTAGGATTTATTGTTTGTTTTTTATCTGTTGTTTGGTTATTTTTGTTTGATTGTTTTTTTAAGTCTCTGAATCTCATAAAGAAATTATAGCTTAATTTGTATAAGGAGGAAAAGAATCTGACTCCAAAGGAGTCAAGATTTCACTGAGAATAATTTAGTAATTCCCAGTACTAGACTTTGGGATAGAAGTGGACTAAAGAGATTACTCTCTTTAGTGGACTATTTAATGTAAGTCTCTCCATACTTGTTTTTTCCAAAGAAAAGCGAATAATGCAAATATTACAATATAAATCATAACATTAATAGCGATTTCTTCTCTCTCGTGACGTTTAGTGTCTCCAGCGTCTTTCATATACTCAATAACTTTATCAGCAGTCTCTGAACTTACACCAGTTCTTGGCATAGCAGTTCCAGCTAAATGATTTTGAGGATTTTCAATGAACGTACGTAAGAAACTATCTGAACGTGAACGGATATACATACTTAAATCTGGAGGTAATTTACCCATATAAGATTTAATAGAATCTTCATATTCTAAGACTTTGATTTCATATGCCAACGTGTCTTTTTTATGTTTAAAAGTTGGCTTATCTCCCATTTGTGTCCAGTTTTCATATCTCACTGCATGACATCTACCACAAGCATTTTCATATGCCATTTTAGGCGTTAAGTCTTCTTGCTTCACTGCTATAGACTTGAAATAAGCAACCATATCTGCTATCTCTTGATCGATATCTCCACCAGCTCCATAAAATGAGCTCATTGGGTGTGTTTTACCACCTTCATAAAATACGTGTTCAACTTTTAACGCGTGAGCAGGATTTTTAATAAGATCTGCTAAAAATTTGTCATTATAGATAACACCAGCATTACTTAAATCCGGTGGATTAACACCATAAGCAGCTGCTGCCATTTGTGGTTCCATAGAAGCCGCCATACCAATTGACTCAATTGCGTGACAACCAACACATGCACCTGCACCCATAACTAAGTCTTGACCACGAGTTACATCACCTGTTTTAGTGATAAGTGGTAAATCTACATATTCAAATTTCTCACTTTCTACATGCTTATGTAAAACATGGTGAGCATAAGGCTCGACAAGATAGTAAGTAAGAAGTGAGAAGAACACGATTACTGCTAAAATTATTGTTTCATTATTTTTCATCATATTCCCCTTATACTTTTGCTTCACGTGAAGTAATAAATGGTAGTGCTACCCATTGTGCTACAAATAACACAGCCGAAACAAAACCAATAGTACTAAAAATACCTTCTGGAGGTAATTTACCCATAGCTGTCAGAACTATCATATTTGATAGCATCAACCAGAACCAAATCATAAACGCTTTACCACGACGATTTGCTGCTACTGCATTTGGACTTCTGTCCAAGAATGGAAGAAAAACAAAAATAACCTGAGCAAAAGCAAAAAGAATCAGACCTAAATCGATAGAGAACGGACGTAAAATCTCATAAGACCATAAGAAATACCACTCAGGGTAAATATGTGCTGGAGTACTAAGACCATTAGCCGGATCAAAGTTTACAGGATCCATAGCAAAACCATAGTTATAGAATACAAGATAAAAGAAGAATATTAAATAAACTCCAACAACCATCATATCTTTAGACATAAAGTCATTTGCAAATCTCATAACTTTTGAACCAGCTTTATCGCCAGCTAAATACTTTTTAGACTCTGCCTCAAAATCGATCTCTTCACCATCTTGATTATTTACGTGAGGGATTCTTAAGGCTCCAAAGTGAAGTGCAATTAGACCAATGATAGCCAAAGGAATAAGAAGTACATGCAACATAAAGAAACGGCCTAAGAATGCTTGAGCAGGAACATAATCCCCACGAATCCATTCAACTAAACCATCTGCATGAAGTGAACCACCGGAGAAAAGGTTAGTAATAACCATACCAGCCCAGTAAGACATTTGACCCCATGGTAACATGTATCCTGAAAATGCTTCTGCTGAGAATGCAACAAAAAGAAGCATACCAGAGATCCAAATCATCTCACGACCTTTTTTATAAGAACCGTAGTAGATACCTGTAAACATGTGAATGTAGATGATTAAAAATACAACAGATGCCGCAACACCATGCACATGTCTCCATAACCAACCAAAATCAACTTCTCTCATTATTGTATAGTTTACACTATCGAATGCTTCATCAACTGTAGGTACATAGTACATTAATAAAAATATACCTGAAACGACAAGTAGTGCAAAAGTGATTACAAGAACCATACCCATTGCCCACAAGAAGTTAATGTTTTTTGGAATCCAATACTCAGAACCCATAACTTTTTCAACTTTTTCAATCGCTAAACGTTGGTTGAACCAATCTTTAACACTTGTTGCTTTTGTAAAATGTGCCATTATTTTCCTTTATTAAAGCGTAACGCCATTTTCTTTCATCATTGTCCATTCAGGACCTTGTTCACCTAGTACTAACATGTTCCCATCAATCTTAAATGGAGGGATATCAAGTCCACGTGGAGGCGGTACTTTTGTCACAAGTCCAGCTGCAGAAAACTGTCCACCATGACATGCACATAAAAAGTCATTTTTATGTTTTCTAAATGCTGGAATACAACCTAAGTGTGTACACAAACCAATAGCAACCATAAAATTATCATTACCAATTTTGATATTTCTTGCTTGAGCGTCAGGGTTACCTTCTTCTTCTTTCATAACTGCTGCTGATTTTTTAAGAACAAAGATAGGTTTCCCTCTCCATTTCTCAGTTACCATTAAACCTTCTTCATAAATTGACATATCAAGAGTTGTAAAACCTGCGGCTTTAACACTTGGGAGAGGATCCCAAGATTTCTTCATTGCAACTAATGAGCCAATAGCACCGACTGCTGCAACAGCACCAAATGCCATACCCATAAAACCTCTACGGCCATTATTCTTCATACTCTCTCGCTTAACTTATAATTTTTCTTAAACTTAATTATAACTTTAGAAGTATTAAAAGAGTGTTAAATTTGTGTAAAATGATCAATATTTGAATTGTTTTCTTAAACTATTTACTATTGTGTTACTATTATCTACTAGTATACCATGGTAATTTAATATTTTTAGTACATTTTATAACATAAAATTATAAAACAGCTTGATAAAATATAGAGAGTTTCTCAAATAGCTTATCAAATATTTTCTAGTTTAGATAGTAATTTATCAAGTATGCATTTTTTCTTTTTTCTTAGCTATTCTCATATAGACATGTATAATTTCTATCGCTGCTGGAGTTATACCACTTATATTCATTGCTGCTTGCAGTGTTGGAGGGTTAAAAGCTTCTAATTTTTCTACAACCTCACGAGAAAGACCACTAATCGATTTAAAGTCAAAACCTTCAGGAATTGCAACTTTAAGATACTTTTTCATTCTTTGTATCTCTTCACTTTGCTTATCAATATAACGAGCGTACTTTCCTTCAACTAAAATCTCTTCTCGTATATAATCATTATACTGTGCTAACTCTGGAACTATTTGAAGCATTTTTGCAACATCAAAAGTCTTACGAGCAACAAGCTGTTGGGCAGTTGAAATATCTTTTATAGGCTGTTCATTCATAGCTTCAAGCTTCGCTATAAACTCTTTGTTTGGAGTAAACTTTGTATCTTCAAGTAATTGTGCACCAGCTTTAATCTGTGTATCTTTTAACTTCACCGCTTCATAAAGATCATCGTTGATTAATCCAAGATCATGACCGTATCTACTCAGTCTCGTGTCTGCTGACTCTTCTCGGAGTAACAGTCTGTACTCTGCACGTGAAGTAAACATTCTATACGGCTCTTTTGTACCTTTAGTAACAAGGTCATCAATTAAAACACCTATGTATGCTTCATCACGTCTGAGGATCAAAGGCTCTTTATCTTGGATACTTAAAGATGCATTTATCCCTGCCATTAAGCCTTGAGCAGCTGCTTCTTCATAACCTGTAGTACCATTTATCTGGCCTGCTAAATAGAGTCCAGATATTTTCTTTGTCTCTAGCGTATGTCTTAATTCACGAGGATCTACAAAATCATACTCGATTGCATACCCATAACGTACAATTTTTGCATTTTCCATTCCCTTCACTGAAGCAATCATCTGACGTTGAACTTCTGGTGGCATAGACGTACTCATACCATTTATATAGCACTCCGTGTTGTCCATTGTTTGTGGTTCTATGAAAAGGTGGTGTCTGTCTTTATCTCGAAACTTATCTACTTTATCTTCTATACTCGGACAATAACGTGGGCTATTACCCTCTATTTGACCAGTGAACAGTGGTGCTCTATAAAAGTTTGATTCTATAATCTCATGTGTAGTTTCATTTGTATACGCGATGTAACAAGGAAGTTGCTTTTTATTTGCTCGGAATTCCTCACGATTTGTTCTAAAACTAAATGGACTTGGGAGTTCATCTCCACCCTGCTCTTCCATCACTGAGAAATCAATACTTGAGCTATCTACTCTTGCACATGTTCCAGTTTTAAGTCTCTCAACTGTAAGTTCACAATCATTTCTTAACGAATCACTAAGTCCTACACTTCTTTCCTCGCCAAAACGACCAGCAGGTTTTTGTACTTCACCGATGTGAATAATTCCATTTAAAAAAGTACCTGATGTAATAATAACTTTCTTTGCACTATATTCATTACCAAGGTCTGTTTTTACGCCAACAACAGTCTTATCCTCAATAACCAAAGATTCCACCATCTCTTGAACAAGTTCTAAGTTTGGAGTATTTAAAACCACGTTTCTTGCAATAACACGATACTTATCCATATCAATCTGAGCGCGACTTCCACGAACTGCTGGACCTTTTGTCTGGTTAAGAATTCGAAACTGAATTCCTGCCTCATCTGTGATAAGCCCCATTTGGCCACCAAGAGCATCAAGTTCACGAACTAAATGCCCTTTAGCTAAACCACCAACAGCAGGATTACAAGATGTTGCACCCACATTTTCAGCTAACATTGAAACCATTAGAGTCTTATTACCCATTCGGGCACTCGATAGTGATGCTTCTACACCAGCATGACCACCACCAACTACTATTACATCATAATTCATTATTTCACCGCTCTTAAAATATTAATGCGAATTTTATCATTTTTACGTATAATTTGCATAATATAAACAAAATTAATTAAGCTTTATAAGTTATACACTTCAATTATAAAGAAAATTTGGAAAAATAATGATACAAACTGCACACGATGCGTACAATAAACAAGACTATACAACAGCACTTGAGCTTTACACGAAACTTGCACGAGAAGGCAATCCCGACGCACAAACATCTTTAGCATTTATGTACCAAAAAGAGCAAGGGTGCGAGAAAGATGAATTGAAATCTTTAGAGCTATATACAAAAGCGGCAGAAGCAAAACAGCCCTATGCACTTTTTAATCTTGCCATACTTTATGCTAATGGAGTCGGTGGTGTAACACATGACCAATTTAAAGCACACGATTTACATATGGAAGCAGCTACAAGAGATGTACCACCAGCGATGTATGAAGTCGCACTTATGCTAGAACGTGGTCTTGGCTGTATGCAAAACTACTCCGAGGCTGCTTTTTGGTACGAAGAAGGTGCAAAACGTGGGCACTTAGAGTCTTTTAATAACCTAGGTGCTCTTTACAAAGAAGGACATGGGGTTGATAAAGATGAAGCAAGAACATTTATATGTTTTTCTCGTGCAGCTGAAGGTGGCTTAGCGCAGGGCTTATATAATCTTGGTATGCTTTACGACCAAGGTATAGGATGTGAGCAAGATCATGATAAAGCACTAGACTTATGTAGAAAAGCAGCTTATAAAGGTCATGAAAAAGCGAAACAAATTATTCAAGGTCTTCAAGAAGACGGAAAAATCGTTTTTTAAACATCATTTCATACTTAATATCATATAATTTGTTATTATAAAAAGGTTCAAAATGATTACTATTACCGAAAATATACAAAAAAAATTAGATGCCTTAGATAATGACGTAAAAGAATTTGTAAAAATACTATTAAAGACAAATGAAAAAAATGAAAAACGATTAAATCATATTATGAGCCAAAGTGATAATCAACAACTTCAATTAATGCAGCTAAATGAAAATCTTAAAACTATTTCTGAAACTGATGCTCTCACATCTTTACCAAATCGTTTAAAGTGTGAAAGTACTGTAAATAATTTAATAGAAAAAAGAACTCCATTTTCAATACTCGCTATAGATATAGATAACTTTAAAACATTAAATGAAAAATTCAATATTGCTATTGCCAATCAAGTTTTAGTACAAATAAGTAAACAATTTAAAAGATTAACAAAAAGTGGTGACTTTTTAGGAAGATGGGCTGGAGATACTTTTATTATTATTATTGAAGAAAATACTTCTTTAGATGAAATGATTGAAAAATCAGAAGAAATATGTAATAAAATTGAAGAGTTTTTTTTCGACGATGTTGGACAAGTTACTGTTAGTATCGGCGTATCGAGTAGATCTGCAAATTCTGATTTAAACACACTTATAAATACACTTAGTAAAGCACTCAATAAAGCTAAAGATAATGGAAAAAACCAAGTCTCACACTAAAAATCATACCAATAGAGAGAAGTAAAATGTTCACAGGATTAATTAGAGAAATCGCAACTGTTAAAAGTTTAGTGGGAAGTACATTAAGTATTAAAGCAAAATATAAAGGTGGGCTTGGTGATTCTATCGCTATCAACGGAGCATGTTTGACTGTAGTCAAAGTTTTAAATGATGGCTTTGCAGTAGAACTCTCACCAGAGTCCCAAAACTTACTTGCAATGGATAACTATAGCGGCGAAGTACATATAGAGCCTGCTATGATGATGGGGGATAGATTTGAAGGGCATATTGTTCAGGGGCATGTGGATTGTATTGGGGAAGTGACAGAGATAAAAAACAGTGGAAACTCATTTGATGTTTTTATCAAACTGCCTAAAAAATTCATCCCGTTTGTCGTTCCTAAAGGTTCTATCACTATTGATGGTGTCAGTCTTACTGTAAATGATGTAAATGCGGAAAACTTTAGACTTACAATTATTCCTCATACTATGAAAGAAACACTTTTTAAGAACTATAAAAGAGGTTCAAAAGTCAATGTTGAGACAGATATGTTTGCACGTTATGTCTCTCATATTATCGCACATCAGAAATCTACATCACTTTCATGGAATGAAGTTGATGCAATCTCAGCTATCTACTAATCATTGAGAGAAAATAAACTTCAAGTCTTAAAAGACAATTTCGGTCACAATAACTTTCGCGAGTTTCAAGAAGAAGGTGTGGATGCGATTCTAGAAAATCGTGACTTAATGATGATACTCCCAACAGGTGGAGGAAAGTCACTTGTTTTTCAACTTCCTACTCTGATGAAAGATGGTGTAAGTATAGTTATTTCACCACTCATTGCGCTCATGCAAGATCAAGTTGCTGCTCTTAAAGCACAAAATATCCAAGCAGATATGATAAGTTCTGCACAAAGCCAAGATGAAATAGAAGAGATACTTTACCAACTTCGGATGAAACAGTTAAAGTTTCTTTATCTCTCACCAGAACGTCTTAATACACAATGGACGTATAACTTACTCAACACACTTGATATAAACTTTTTTGTAATAGATGAAGCACATTGTATCTCTCAATGGGGTCATGAGTTTCGTGATGACTACAGAGCACTTGGGAACTTGAAACACAACTTCCCAAATACTACTATTTGTGCCTTTACTGCAACTTCAACTGATAATGTTACAGATGATATAATTGGACAACTCAAACTTGACAATCCTCTTTTACTTCGAGGAAAAGTATTTCGTAAAAATCTTTTTATTTCTGCTGAGAGACGAATATCAAATGGTTATCCACAACTTCAAAATTTTCTATCCCGCCATACAAATGAAAGCGGTATCATCTATGTAAGTTCACGAAAAAAAGCTGAGGAGTTGAGTGCTTCTTTAAATACAAAAGGTTACAAATCCTTAGCATACCATGCAGGACTACCCAACCATATACGTGAACAAAACTTTAAAATCTTTGTCAATGATAAAATAGATATTATGGTTGCAACAATCGCCTTTGGTATGGGAATAGATAAAAGTGATATCCGTTTTGTAGTGCATATGTCTTTACCAAAGTCTCAGGAAAATTACTACCAAGAGATTGGTCGTGCTGGTCGTGATGGTGAAGACAGTGAAGTGTTACTCCTTTTTAATGCAGCCGATATGGTAATGCAAAAACAATTTTTGCACCAAATTGACAACCATGACTATCGTGCACATCTCGAAACAAAAATAGATGGAATATATAAATACTCAACATCTGAAATATGTTTTCATCAACAATTAGCAGAGTACTTTGACAATGAACTTGATCCTTGTTCAACTAGGTGCGATAACTGTTTAAATACCGATTCTAAAAGACAAGATATTACAAAAGAATCTCAAATGATACTTAGTGCTATCTATAAGACTTCTCAAAATTTTGGAAAAAATTATATTGTCGATATTTTACGCGGTTCAAAAGAGCAAAAACTTTTAGCCAATGATGCAGATAAACTATCTATGTATGGGATTGGTACCAATCTCAGTAAAAAAGAATGGTTTATCGTTCTTGAGAGATTACTTGAATTACGCATTGTCACTATTGGTGAATTCTCTGCTTTAAAACTTACGGATGATGCAGTAAAGATTTTAAAATCACTTAAAGTTGTAGATATAAAATCTTCCCGTCTTGATGTAGATAAAAAAGTGAAAAAAGTAAAACAAAAAGAAGATTTTGATTATGATGAAGAACTTTTTGAAGAACTACGAATGAAACGATCAGAACTTGCAAGTGAAAAAGGTGTTCCGGCTTACATCATTTTTGGAGATAAGACACTTAAACACCTAGCGAATGAAAAACCTCATGACAAGGTAAGTATGCTTGAAGTCAATGGTGTTGGGGAAAAGAAATTTGAACAATACGGTGAAGAATTTTTAAGTGTGATTAATCCCTAAGTGATCTAGCATCTGGGTTGCAAGTAATCTTATGTTGCATATTTACTTCTTTTAAAGTTTCTATACTAGATGGGGAAGCAAGGGTAGATTTTCTAAAGCCCTCCCCTTCATTGAGATAAATTTTAAGGCCATTTTCATATAAAGCTAATCTCGTCGCTAGAGCTATTGAATACGTAGTTAGAATTCCATCATTTTTGATAATTTTTCGAATATCCCTAAAGTATTCTTGTGTCCAAAGTATAGGATTTGTAGTTGGTGAAAAAGCATCTTGATACACTATATCAAACTTCTCTTCTTCAAAATCTAAAATATACTTACGAGCATCACCTAGAAAGACTTCTATATGAAATTGCTCATCATCATATTTTCCACTTTCTACTAAAGAGCTAATGATATGTTCTATCTCTTTGAATTCTTCTGGATATGTGAAATCATTGAGTGAAAATACAAGTTGAGTATCTAACTCTGGCGAATAAATATTTATATTTGATTTTATACCATTTTTTTGTACATAGTGGATAGTTGCTAATGTATTAAAACCTAAGCCAAAGCAAATATCTAAAATATTTATTTCATCTTTGTCTTTTTGAAATTTTAAAGCTGGAATTACGTGTTTTACTAAAGACTCATATAAAGCTCCATCTTTAGTTGAGTGATAATGTTCATCATACTCTTTGGAATACGCTGTATATGTTCCATCTTCACTTAATATTAAAGAATGAAGTTCATCATTAAAATTACTTGTCATTTTTATTGTGCTTATTTCTCTTTTTATAAAGATTTTCTCTTTTTTCTTTAATTCTATTTTTTATTCTATCTATCTTATTTTTTTCATGATTTTCAAGCTCAACATCTATGTCATCTATCACTTCACCAATCTTCACATCCAGCATCTCAGATTTTCTCATTCCAATTTTTTGGGAGGGGAAAATACTTCTGTGTCCAGTTATAAGAAAGCTAATAACAACACTAATTGCCGCGTAATGAACCATCTCAATACCAAACAGCTCAACTGACATAATTATCGATGCAAGAGGAGTATTGGTTGTTCCAGCTAAAACACTCACAAAGCCAAGTGCAGCAAAAAGAGTAATATACTCACTTCCTATTAAATTACCAAAGAAATGTCCACTTGTGGCACCTATATAAAATATAGGAGTAATTACACCCCCGCTTCCACCAGAACCAAGCGAAACTGCTGTAAAAAGAGTTTTTAATAAAAAATCATACCAAGGTAAACTTTCTGCATTAACCATATTTGGGTCCAGCGCATCTTTAATTGTCTCAAGACCTAGACCTAAATATTGTTCACCAAGTATTAAAGTCAAAATCACTAAAAGTAAACCACCTGCAAAAGCTTTTAGGTACTCATTAAAAGCTAAGGATTTTATATATTTGTGAACCTTAGATATCGAGGTAACAACCATATCTGATACAAGTCCAAAAAATAAGCCCGCCACAACAACCATGGCAATAAGAGGTAAATCCAACTCAACACTTTGATAAAAGCGTAAATCAAAATATGTATACTCAATGCCTAGTAATTGGGCTGTTGTAAAAGCCGCAAAACCAGCTATAATCGAGGGGAGTAAAACATCATACATGATGAGTCCGATAATCAGCACTTCAACTCCAAAAATAGCTCCAGCTATCGGCGTACCAAACACCGATGCGAAACCTGCACTTATCCCGCAAATGACCAATTTTTTTCTATCTTGTGCGGAAAATTTTAATAATTTAGAAATATATGATGCAGCACCGGCACCTATTTGAGCACCTGGCCCTTCTTTACCAACTGAAGCACCTGTAAAAATACTTAAAATTGTTGCGAGTAATTTAACGGGGATAACTTTGACGTCTATATTTCCATCATGTTTATGAACAGCTTCAATAACTTTTTCTGTTCCATGACCTGCAGCACTAGGAGCAAAAGTACGGATGAGCCATACAGTCAACATCAAAGCAAAAGGAAGTAAATAGTAATAATTAAAGCCAAGTTCAGATCTGCTATTTTCAGCTATCAAAAGGATTTTTAAAAAACCAGTAACAATGGCACCAATCATGATACCAACTAGTGATGATAGAAACATCCATTTTGTAACACTAAAAAAAATGGCTGTCTGTTCTGTAGCATGCTTTAAGATAAAATTACCTTTACTAAAGTATATTACTTCATTCTATCCAAATATATGACTTTTGTATGTATATATTAGTTGAAGTAGAAATTATTATGATTTATTGATCTACCTTAGATAAATCCAAAGCTAAAGCATCATTGTCCATAATATCTATATCTTTATTTAAAACTGCACGAGCTATATCTTTTGCATCATCTAATGAATGCATTTTATATGTCCCACATTGGTATAAATTTAGTTCAGGAATATCCTTTTGCTCTTTTACTCCGATAACATCTTTCATAGCAGCTTCCCAAGCCTCTGCAACTCTTTCTTCAGATGGTGAACCTAGGAGTGACATATAAAAACCTGTTCTACAACCCATAGGTGAAAGGTCAATTATTTCTGTGTCTTTTGAATTGAGATGATCTCGCATAAAACCAGCAAATAAATGTTCTAAAGTATGTATACCTTCTTGGGATAATATCTCTTCATTTGGTCTTACAAAACGTAAGTCAAAAACAGTGATATCATCACCACTTGGTGTTTTCATCCCCTTAGCTCTACGAACAGCAGGAGCTGGCATGATAGTGTGGTCAACGGTAAATGAATCGAGTAATGGCATTGAAAATCCTTGTTAATTATTTAAAAGTATTTTAGCAAGTTTTGATGTGATTTTCTTTAATGAAAGTGGTTAATTAAATATATGTAGTATTAATGCTTAGTATTTCTATCTTCTTCAAATAGTTTATAGAACTTAGCACTAAAACGATCTACACTAAAAAATAAACCCATAGCAACACCAAGAATACTTGTAACAACAAAAAATATAATCATCCCTGTACCAATTTCCATCATTGCTCCAAATATTTTAAAAGTAATTTTACTTTATATTGTCTTTAATAAATATTATAGCCTCTAAGGCATCTTTCTTAACATAGTCTGTGTACTGACTCAATGTACTTGCATCATCGTAGCCAGTTAAAACGGCTACAGAATTTACATTTGCGTTTTTCGCAGAGATAAGGTCAAGTTTTGTGTCCCCTATCATCCAAACATCTTGGGAGTCATAATTTAAGGCTTCTAGAGCCTTCAAAATTGGTTGGGCATGTGGTTTTGGATTCTCAACATGTTCTCGCCCAATAAGTACCTTAAAATGATGCATTAGTCCAAAGTGTTCCATAAGTATCTCAGAGTACGTCCCTGTTTTTGTTGTAACAATACCAAGAGTAGCAATTTCACTTGCAAGCTCTACAGCTTGTGTTGCACACTCAAGGAGTTGGGTTTTAATAGTTGATATTTTTCTGTACTCTTCTTTATATGTATCAACGTAATTCCAAACTTTATCTTCTGCGATGCCTAACTCTGCATACATAATGTCTAATGGATATCCAATAAGTGACATTATTGCTTCATCTGATGGATGTTTTGTCCCATGCACATCAAAAGAATAATGGAATGTACTTACAATTGCATCTGTCGAATCTATAAGGGTTCCATCTAAATCAAATAAAATAATCATTAGCGTACTATTGCTACTTCTTCAATCTAAATTGAGGTAGGTTTAAAAAATCGAACTTACTACATAAAGTTTTAACATCATCATCAATTGATTCACCAATAAAAATCATAATAGATGGTTGAGCATATTCTTTTAATTCATCAAATGAAACATTACCAAATGAATAATTAACCACAAGAGGATTATCTACATCACTAACTTTAACAACACCCTTTACTCTGTATATACTTTTAGGAATGTTTTTCAAGACTTCATCAACATCATTAAACGTTATACCTTCTTTGAGGTAAGCAACATTTTGAGTAATTGAATCTTTTGAAGTATGATCATCATGCTTATAATCTTTAGCTAATCCAGCAATTTCGTTTACTTCATATATACCATCAAAAACTTCTTTATTCACAAGACCTTGATTAGCACTACTAACAACATAGTTATTAAAGATTGGCTTACTTGTCATTGTGTTTTTAATATTGAATTCTTCTTTAATTTGAATTACTTCTAGTTTTACACTTTCAAGTTCAGTATCGCTTACTAGGTCTGTCTTATTTAGTACTAGTATATTTGATCCACCAATTTGATATTTCGCAGTTGAGTTGTCTTTATACGTATCAAGATTCTTAGAATCAACAACACAAATAACACCCTCAACAGATATACCAAGGTTTTGCAAAGATAAAAAGATAGGAAACGGTTCAGATGCCCCAGAAGTTTCTACAAATATAATTTCAGGATTATATTTATTCATGATCTCAATAACACCACTTTCAAACTCTTCAGCTAACTGACAACAAATACAGCCTTCTGATATTTCAAGAACTTCGCTATATACATTACTTAGAATATCTCCATCTATACCAATATCGCCAAACTCGTTTACTACAATAGCAACTTTTTTATCTCCAAAGTATTCTTTAACTGTATTTGTGAGCATGGTAGTTTTACCAACACCTAAAAATCCTGTAATAATAAATGACTGTATCATGTGTGTTCCTTGTGAATAAAACTTATTTAATAAGCTCTTGTGTTTAGGGTTTATAAAAAAAGTTTTTGAATATTTTTGAAAGAGGAAAGAAATAACTGTGCACTAAGCACAGTTACTAAGATTATACGTTACCGTTATTGTTCTTTGAGTCTTCAAGAATTTGATCTAAACCAACTTCT
Organism: Sulfurimonas sp.; assembly: GCF_047622445.1. Taxonomy (GTDB): domain Bacteria; phylum Campylobacterota; class Campylobacteria; order Campylobacterales; family Sulfurimonadaceae; genus Sulfurimonas. The sequence continues at coordinate 61,889 of NZ_JBLHOE010000002.1, read as the reverse complement.
TTAGCCCACGCAGCAGTTAAATCATACGCTGCAGATGCAGTATCAAGATTTTTCTGAATAAGGTCTTGTTTTTTCTTAAACTTTTTCTCAATTACTGAGTCAAGTGTAGCAGTACCACCAGAAGCTGTATATTTCTTAAGGAATCTATCTTTAATTCCTTCTTCAATAGCAGGCTTGCTAATAGTTCCTAAAGCGCCAAATAATGCACCTAACATAGCCATGTTAGTTGCAAGTTCAGTACCAGCTTCATCGATAGCAAACTGAGTAAAGTCTCTTGTAAGAACTTTAACATTTAAGTCAGCTAAAATCTTTTTATCTACATCAGTTAAAAGATCTCTATCACTATTAATGATTACAAGACCGTTTTCTTTAATACCAGCATAAAAAGGCATTGTGTATGATTTACCCATAGTAATAACTTGTGGGTGGAAAATCATAACAATATCAGGATAAATTACTTCACCTCTATCATAAATAGGCACAGTACCAATTCTTACATAAGACTCAGATGGAGCCATACGCTTTTCAGCACCAAAGAATGGATTTGAAACTGCGAAGTAACCATCAGTATCAGCGGCAGTTGCTGCAATGTGAGCAGCTGTTACAGCACCTTGACCACCAAGACCCGGAAGTCTTACTTTTATTGAATCTTTAGCCATTATAACTTCCCTTCTGCTTTACATTTTTTCAAGAATTCTTCCGCTTCTGGTGAAACGAATTTGAATGATGCAAATCTGTCTTTATCTTGATCTTTCATCTCTCCAAGTCCTTCATTTGCACTTAGTCCAATTTCAAGAATACAAGGAGTGTAAATGTTAAGAAATGTTGGTCCGATATTTCTAGCAACTAAAATTGCTTCTCTAACCGCTTTGGCAACTGCTTTAGGTGCAGAAGCTGTCATGTTCATAGAGTAATGACAACCAGATGTTACAGCAAGTTCCCACATTTTTACTTTTTCAAATTTTTTCCCTAATGGAGCCATTTTAAAAACTTGACCTTTTGGAGTAGAACCTGATTCTTGTCCACCTGTATTTGCATAAACTTCGTTATCAAAACAGATAGTCGTGATGTTTTCTTGTCTAAAGAAAGATTGTAGTGTATAGTCAAGACCGATATCAACAGTAGCACCGTCTCCCGCTAAAACAACAACATCTTTTTCTATATCTGGAAATCTCCAGTCTAGAACTCTTTTGATACCAGTTGCAACAGCATTTTGGTTACCAAAAAGTGAATGCACAGTATGAAGTGCAATATGTGGAAACATTAGAGATGTACAACCAGTTGAGTTAACAATGATTGTATCTTCTGGTTTAGGTAGTGCAGAAAGCACATATCTTAACGCAGCAGCTTCTGGACAACCTGCACATAGTGAATGTTCTTCTAGTAACTCTTTAGTTTCTGGAAGTTCTTTAATACCACGAGGCTTATCTTGATTTTGAGCCCATGTAGCTTTTTCCTCAAGATCAATAATCTCTTGAGGCATAATGTCTCTAAACTCTGGATTGATCTTATAAATATCATGTCCCATATTATGCTCCTTTAGCTGGATTAATTTTTTCCATAACTTCTTGAATAATTGCTTCAGCAGGTAAACTCATACCACCGGCAACTCTAGGTCCACCAATAATTTCAGTAGAAGACTTACCGTAAACAGCAGTTTTAACTTCTTTTTCTAACCAACCAACAACATTAAACTCAGGTACCCATGCATATTTTACACCATCTAGCGCTGCTAGAAGTTCTTTTGTAGGGAAAGGTCTAATCGTTCTAAGCTTAATTACTTTAGATTTGATTCCAAGTTTAGCAAGTTCTCTTTGTCCCTCTTTTGCTTGATGAGAAGCAGTACCACAAGTAACAAATGCAAGTTCAGCATCTAAATCACCAGTAATATGTACAAGACCGTTTAAGAAGTGTTCTGCATAAGGACGTGATCTCTCTACTGCAGATCTTACTTCCCATTGCCAAGAAGCATGTGTAGCATAAGAAATATAGTTAGACTTCATTACAAATGGATCTCTTAAAAAACGTCCCGGAGGTGTTTCTGAATCAATCGGAGGTAATGGAGACTTATATGGCTCATAAGGGAAAAGTGCAATGTCATCCGCTGGAAGCATTACAGATTCTCTTGTATGAGATACAAAGAAACCATCAACAACAGTAACAATTGGAACGTGTACATCAGGCTTTTCAGCAACAATGAATGCGGCAATTGACATATCAAATAATTCTTGAACATTTTCAGCATACCAGATCATACAACCAGTTTCTAACATGAATGTAACTTCAAGATTATCAGGCTGAATTGTAAGTGGTGAGTTGATACCACGAGCCATTAGGATAAGTTGACATGGGATTCTAGTACCTGACCATTGTGGAAAGTTTTCCATTGCTCTAAGTGTACCAGGACCTGAAGTAGTAGTAACTGTTCTAGCACCTGCCATTGCACAACCCGCAACTTCAGACATTACACCAAATTCATTCTCCCCTCTAAAGTATGTACCTACATAACCTTCTGCCCATAGTTCACCAATAAGGTGAGCTGCTTCAGATTGTGGTGTAATAGGATACGATACTGATGCATCTACTGTACATCTTTTTACTGCTTCTTTTAAAACTTCAGAACCAGTCATGAAGTGCTTTTCTCTTGGAGCATCGAAAAGCATGTGATCTGCTGTAACTAATTTCTGACCAGACCAGTTATGTGTGTCTGTCATATCTTTAATAGTACTCATTATTTATCTCCTTTTCTTATAATTTTAGTTCTGATTTTACTTCTTTAGCTATCTTGATAAATTTCGCAAGCTCCGAAGAATGTTGATCTCTTAATGTAGCCATTGCATCTTCATGCCCTGACAAACCACAAATTGCGATTGTATAACAATCTGTTTCTGATCTAACCATTTTTAAAGCGACATTTGCATAGTGACAATGAACACCAATAAAGATTGCTGCTTTGATATTGTTATGCCAAATTGTTAAGTTTGGATGGTTTGGATTGATCTCAACTTCAGCATCAATTTTTGGATACTTGGGTCTATAATCGTACATTGGAATCATTTTAGCATTAAGTACTTCTGCCATTTCTTTGATAAGAGTAGCTTTTTTCTTAGCTTCTTCATTGAAACCGTATAACACTTGTGGACCAGGGAAAATAGTTGCATTTTCGCTTGTTAACATAACTCTTGCAACTTCTCTCATTGCAGTTTCTTCATCTACTACATCTTCTAGTAAAAGTGCTTTTCCCTCTGGTGGTGTAATTACACCTTCATATATTGCCGTAGGATACGGTGAATAATACGCTGGACCTTGATTTGCCATAAGTTCTCCTATAAATTGTTTATTAGACTATAATTTTATTAAATATAAATTATAGATTTATTCTTCGTGACCAGCCATTTCCATCGTAATACAATTACGATCTAACATGTCAGTACACACGTACACACAAAGTGCACATCCTTTACATCTATCTTCGTCTACCCAAGATGTGTTACCATCTTTATCGAACATTAGCGTGTTTGCCTCTGGACAATATAGCGTACAGGTATTACATTTGTACTCAGCACACATGTCTGAATTTACTTTTGCTACATAATACATTAATTTACTCCCTATGATGACTTAAACATAGATATTAGACTTAATAGTTAAGTTTAATAATTAGTGATGTAGCATCAAAAAAATAATAATAAAAATAAATCTCAAGAACAATTTTATTGTGTTCATGAGACATTCTTTATCAGCTACATGTTATGTTTTCAGAACGGATTTTACTTAAATAACCTTTTACTTTTCTTTAATATATGATATAGATATTGATATCCTATATTAGGATTACAACAAGTAACTAAAGGGATAAAATCATATTTATATCTTTTTAAGAACAGATTACTATCAACTTATAGACATAAAGTAAGAGTACGCTATTTTTAGTATCTATAAGTTAATTCGTGTAATTTCAACTCACTTCACACTGGGCAAGTAATCATTATATATTGCATATCGAAGTTTAAAGCTATCTAGTATAAGTATTATCGGTGCTAGTGAGTTCATTTGAGATATTACTGGGATTTAACTGTATGATAAAAAACAATCATGTTACCAAATGCAACAAACTTATCTTTAAGCTTAGTATATTTATCTATCTATTAACTAATATTTAACTTTATTAATCAAGTGCCATTTTCATTTTTAACTTAACTTAAAAATAAAAATGTTAAAAACCTCTATTACAAATAGTTACACATTTGAAGATCTTTATTTCAGATGAAAAAACAATGAACTGTTACATTATAAGTCTTGAACACGACTTTGTACTTATAAAACTTATAATTACAAGGCTATTAAGAGGTATTTTGATAGCCTTTCATTGTAAAATTTATTTTTAGTAAGTGTTCTAGCCGTAATTATGGCGAATATATACCCAAAAGATAGGAGTTTTTTTAGTGGAAAAAATTATATTACTTATTCCAGCTATCCCAATTATTATAGCAATCATTCTTGGATTTGTTAATAAGAAGGAACATATGCCGAGAATTAGTATCATACTTTCAAGTATGGTAGCTTTACTTGCGCTTTGTGGGACGTTTTACGTTATGTATACTGGTAAGTCTATTGAAGGCTTTAATGGGCTTGTTATTTATAATGAACTCTCATCAATTTTAGTACCCTATGTTGCCATATTAGGCTTAGTAATCAGAAGATATGCAACAAAATATATGTGGGACGAGGCAGGATATAAAAGATTTTTTATCCTTTTAAACTTTATTTTCTCATCCATTTATTTACTTGTAATGAGCAATAACCTTATCGTACTAGCTTTAGCATGGCAACTTATGAGCGTTGGCTTATACCTTTTAGTGTCATTTAATGTAGCTTCAAAAACTGCTGTAAAAAATGCAAGATGGACTATGTATATTCACAAAAGTGCTGACTTTGTATTCTTACTTGCTGTTATATTGACGTATAAAGCATTTGGAAGTTTTGATCTTGATACATTAAGAGAAACATGGCTAATAATGTCTGAGAGTCCTATTGAAGATCCAATGATTTTCGTAGTTGGCTTCCTTTATTTACTAGCAGCAATGATGAAATCTGCGATTGTACCTTTTCATATTTGGTTACCGTATACATCTGAAGCACCAACACCTGTATCTGCATTAATGCATGCTGGTGTTGTAAACGTGGGAGGAATTTTACTGAATAAACTCGCATATTTACTTATTCTTTCACCGCTAGTTCTTAACATTGCATTTGTAATTGGTCTTTTTACTGCGATTTTTGCATCTATGTTGATGCTTGTAGTTTCAGATATTAAGCGCTCACTTGGATATTCGACCGTTGGACAGATGGGTTATATGATTATGGAAGTTGGTTTAGGTGCATTTAGTCTTGCAGTGTATCACCTTATTGTTCACGGAATTTTTAAAGCTACACTTTTCTTGGAATCAGGTAGTTTAATTAAATCCGCAAGGCTTGATCCAAATATTCCAGAACGTCTTTCGTATAAAACGTTCTCTGAAGAAGACACAAAATATAAAAGTACTAAAACATTTAAACTCATGGCCATCTTTACCATCGTGCCAGTTATTGCATTTATAGCAGCAAAACTAGTGCTTGCTCCTGAGTTCTTTGAATTTAATGCAGCCATAGTTATTTTAGCATTTGCTTGGCTTAGTGGAAGTCAGCTTTTCTTATCATTTTTCCAAGTATCTAAGAGTGATTCATTTAAGGTGATAGTAACACTTATTGGTACATTTATTCTAGTTTTATTTTCATATGAATTTTTGGGCTTAGCCTTAGAACACTTTCTTTACGGCAAAGATGCTTTACTTTTTTATGAAGCTGCAACACTTAATGTAACTTTAGTAAGCGCACTTGGAGTTTTATCTTTTATTATGATTGCTGGAGGGCTGTTTATGCATAAACAACACTTTAGTAAAGCTCCAAGTCGTGGAGTTAAAGCAAACAAGTCAAAATGGAAATTTTACAGACTACTAGTTAAAGAGGGGTATTACTTTGATATCTTTAAACATTCGAAAAAAGGCAAAGTATGATCACTAATATTTTATTTTTATTATTGGTTTCAGGCTTACCTTATTATATAGTATTGGAAAAAAGCAATAAATTCAGTAGTAAAGCTATATTTTTATTAAGTGGTTTTTTACTCCTTTGTGCGATACTACTTTCTTTATTCGTCCACAATGCACACTCTGAGCCATTTGTTATAATCGCTTTTATCAGTGCACTCTATTCTATATATAGGGCAACTAAAACAACAAATTTTTATAAGCTAGGTTACTATTTCATTTTTATAAATGCACCATTTTTTCTTCTCTTTGAAGAACAGGGAGCATTTTACAGTTTATCACTATTAGTCTCATTAACTGGTCTTTATGCAATTGCAAGTTTTTATGAGAAGCATTATGGAAGCGCAAACTACCTCTATGTCAGAGGTATTACGCTCGCTACTCCATTGGTTGGAATTTATATAACCCTCTATTTGATTACTATAGGGCTTTATCCACCTTTACCGAACTCTCTATTTTTTTTAAGTTATATTTTTAATAGTGAACCTGATGCACTTTGGTATATTGTGGTTATCACTATTTATTTTGCTAACTTTTTAATATCTATGAAGGTATTGGAAAAATCTATTTTTGGAAAAACAAATCCAAGTATTCATTATGTTGATTTAAATTTTAAAGAAAAAATTACCCATTCGATTATTCTAGCGTTACTTGTATTATTAAGTATTTATGGGGTTAAGGAGATACTTTCATGGGTATTATAGAAAAATTAGATACTGTCAAAAAAACAGTTCCACATTATTGGCCTATTGGTTCGTTTATTCACCATAATCCATTGAAGGGATTTGAGCATCTTAACTTTAAAGATGGGCTGAGTAAAGCAAAGAAGATATATGGTGGTAAAGTGTATATGGAGCCCTCTTATTATTTGAAGTTTTATAAAGAGGGGAAAATATCACACTCACTCTTGGAGTCAAACCTAAAAGAGGTCCTTAAGGTTGATGAATTAGCAGAATATTATGATCTAGCTATGAAATGTTTACTGGAAGTAAACCCTCAATGGAATCATTTTAGACGTACTGCATCAACAAAAGAGCATGCTATTGATGAAGACCTTTTAGCCTATCTAGATGATGAGTTTTTTTACCACAATAAACCAAAACTCTTAAAGAAATTAACAAAACATATGACTCTTTATGAGATTAATGATGTTCTTTTTAATCGTGATGATAAAGAAGTAATTGAAAAAGAAATTATAGAATATATTTCTCGTTTTTTAGATGAAGGGCAAGCAACCATTCCAATGGCAAATAGAGAACTCGGAATGTTTGAAACATTTAAACTTTATGAAGATTTTGAGTATCCACATGACTCGGAGACATTTGTTGAAGAAGCATTGGAAAAACTAGAGGTGAAAAATAAAGAAAGATACCTTTTAACGCATGTCCTAAAATTACATGGATGGGCTGGATTTATCAAGTACCGTTCTGAAGATCCTAATTACTATGCACAACAACAATACCCATCATCACTTATGGACTATATTGCCATTAGACTCTATTATGAGCTAGCATATTTAAAGCATCGAGAAATCAATAATTTCACACTATTAGATACTTATGTTGAAGACAATGGTGCATATATGATACTTAAAGTAGTTAAGTCTCAAAGCCATCTGCCTGGAAAATTTATAGATGCTATGGAAGAGTCTGATGATTATGATGCTATCTTAGAAAGCTTCATACAATATGAGCTTCAACTTGACGCGAAGCAAGTTCACCTAGCAAATGATATACTCAACAATACTGAGATACCGTTAGTTGAACTTGCAAAAATCATGGAAGTATTACGAGAAGACGACGGATATATTTGGCTTAAATCTCTCGAAGATACTTATATTCATTCATTTATTGACGAGATGGATTTGAGCAATAAAAATAATGAGCCAAGACCATTAGCCTCGGCAACTTTTTGTTTAGATGTGCGATCCGAAACTATTAGAAGAGCAGTTGAAAGTACTGGTCCATATAAAACATTTGGTGCGGGAGGATTTTTAGGTTTTCCTATCTCATTTGTGGAGTTTGACAAGGTACATGAAGTAATGCTATGTCCTGCGGTTGTCACACCAGCAAACATTGTGTTTGAAGTGCCCATAGAATCAAGTAGAGAGTACAATTCAAAAAAAGTAATAACTAAAACTACTAAAAAAGTAGTAAGTGATTTAAAAAATAATCCATATACACCTTATATTATGGTTGAAGCTATAGGTTGGATTTTTGGTATTAATCTTTTTGGGAAAACATTTTTACCAAAAAGAACCAAGAAGCTTTTCTCAAGTTTCAAACCTATCAAACCAAAAACAACATATACACTAGATAAGCTCTCAGGTGAAGACATTGAACTCTACGTAAATAAACTTCATATCCATATTATTAGTGGTGTACTTGTTAACAATTCATCTAAAGAATATTCTGCGCAAGAAGTCCAAGCTATTAGAGATCACCTTATTTTAGGTAGTGATCTATCTTTAGAAATACCATTAGACTTATTAGAAAGTTTAAAGTCTGGCTATAAAATAACACCTGAAGATTATGAATACCAGAAGAAAAAACTCTCTACAGTTGGATTCACACTTGAAGAAAAAGTTCAATACTTATATAACTTACTTACAATGATAGGTCAAGTAGATAATTTCGCTGAGTTTGTTCTTTTATCTGGACATGCTAGTGTTTCAGACAATAATCCTTTTGAGTCTGCACTAGATTGTGGTGCATGTGGTGGAAGTAGTAGTATTCCTAATAATAGAGCAATTTGTATGATTGCAAATTCACCAGATGTTAGAGAAGCTATCGCAAAAAAAGGTATACTCATTCCTGATGATGTTAAATTTATGCCAACCTTACACATTACTTCGACTGATGAAATAAAATTTTACGATGTAGATATGTTAACAAATGCTGAGATGAAAAGGTTTATGAAAATAATATTCGACTTTACTAAAGCTTCTAAACTTGCACGTGAAGAAAGAGCAAAGCAATTACCATATACTAATACGCAACAAGATGTGATGATAAAATCTATGGACTGGTCAGAGCCTAGACCTGAATGGGGTCTAGCCGGTAACATGGGTGTATTTGCAGGTCCAAGAAATTCGATAAAGCATATGAAATTTGGCAATAGACTTTTCATGCATTCATATGATTCAAGCTTAGATAATGATGATGCTGATATACTTACGCGAATATTTGACGGCCCACTTGTTGTTGGTGAATGGATTAACCTAGAACACTATTTTTCTACCGTTGACAATAGTATCTACGGTGCTGGCTCTAAAGTCTATCATAACATCGTTTCAAAAATTGGTGTATTTAATGGTAACTATAGTGACCTCAAAATCGGTCTTCCAACACAGTCTGTACTATCAGAGGGTGAAGCGTATCATGAACCAGTAAGACTTCTTACTTATATGGAAGCATCGTTAGAAAAAGTAGGAAAAGCTGTAGAAAGGTCTGTAGCTAAAGAGTTTATACTCAATGAATGGATCAGACCTATCATTATAGATAAAGAAGCAAAAAAAGTTTACTCGTATGAATCGGGAGACTTTAAAGTTATTAAAGAGTTAAAATAAAAAATATTAAGGATATAAAATGTATACAATAGAAATAGAAAAACAATGTAGTTGTGTAATTAAAAGTGGTTTAGATAAGGTAATGGAGTTTGAGACAAGAGAAGATATGTATAATAAAGCACGAGTTTTAGAGTGCCGAATGAATCAAGAATTTTGTATGACACACTTTTTTGATGCAGTAGATTATGGCGATAAAATAGTAATACATAGTAGTTTGAGACCTGCAGATGATGAAGATGAAGATCATATCGAAGATGCAGGGACACTTGTACGAAACTCTAACGTAGTAATTGGATTTGATGCAAGTGAGCCATCTCCAAAAAAAGCAGGCGGAAACTAATCTAAACTTCAAAGGGTAGATCAAAGAATCTACTCTTTATGTAACCTCAAATTCAAATCCCCTTACAAAGCATAACTACTTTTCAAAAGCATTTCTATTTTTGTTTTAATCACTATAATTCCAAAAATTAACAATAGCAAGGAAAATATATGTATACAGTATATATGGAACAGGAATGCGCATGTTTCAAAAAAAGTGATTATCAAAAAGAAATGTCATTTAACTTTCAAAAGGATGCATATAACTATGCACATCAAGTAGCAGAATTTATGAATGAAGACTTCTGCTCTACGCACGTATTTGAAGCTCAACTAACAACTAATAGTGATTTTCTCATCCGAGTAAGTGCAAATCCTAATGCAGGTAGCTCATGTGGTACGGGTAGTGAAGATAGTAGCTGTAGTTCTGGAAGTTGTGGCTGTTAATAAGATTCAATATAAAAAATTATGCTTCATAAGGTTCAGATAAATCATCTGTACTTTATATAAGCAATACCCCACCCCACTTAATACACCAACACTCTCAATATACTAGCTCATTCCAAACCTAATTAACACCCAAATATTAGCAATAAAGTGTAACCTTTCCGTACAATCAAATGCTTTAATGGTATAAATAGTGTAACTATTCTACTCATATAAATAATTTTACATTCTCATATATTATTCATTTTTCAGACTGATATTCATTGCAAATATCCTAATTTATGAACTGTAAATACTTCAGATTTACTGCGACAAAGTCCTATCACATCGAAGTTTATCAAGTGTTAGTAGCAATTTGAAATTCTATTATTCATAAGGTTTTCATAAGCCTAGTTTCTACTTTTTACATTAAAAGAAAATGAGTACTTAGTATATTTAAAGATTTATTCGCTACAATAAGCCACAAATTCATGTTTATCGAAGAAGGTAGATGATACCTTTTAGACAAACTATATAGCTAGATTTTTAATCTAGACTATAGGATTTAAAATGTTTTATGCACATTTGTGTGTTTTATTGAAACTTTTTCATAAATATAAGGAGTTAAACTATGACAAAAAAAATAGAAGTAGGCCCTGCTGGCTATATGCCTCAATCAGCACCAGCTATGGGAGTCGAAATTGCACCGGAAGGTCAAGCTTTACTTTATGGTAATGCTGTTACACCGGAAGAAGCAATGAGAGATGCTGCAGTAGCATTACTTACAAGAAAGAATCCAACAATTTTCCCTGGTCCACAAGTTCTATGGGATTGGAAAGATGATGTTGCCGCTAAAGCTGCAGCTCTATTAGATCTTGCATCTGAGATTCCTAATTGTAAAATTATTCCAATGCCAGATTACAGACCTAAATATCCAAAAATTGATGTTAAAGCTGAAATTAATCCAAATCATCCAAATCTTACAATTCTAGATAATAGAATCGAAGCTTGTATCTTTATAGGTGTACATTGTCACTATGCAAATCTTTCACTTAGAATGATTCGTGCAGGTACTAACTGTTATACAACTGCATTATGTGCATACATGGGTCATGAAGAAGCTATGGCTTCAATCAGAGATTTACATGCATCTGATATTCTTAAATTCAGAGATATTATTATTGAAGAAAGAAATAAGCTAGGAATTAAGTGGGAAACTACTTTACCACCTGAAAATCCGTCTTTAGAAAAAGAAGACAACGGTACACTGTCACCAGCTGATTATGGAGAGTATAGAAGCCTCATCATGACCAAAAAAGGTGAACATGTTACTGATACTGAATAAGGGAGAAAATAGATGAGTCCAAATGTAAGACCACAATTAAATAAAAAATCCGTAGAAATGAACTACCTGTTAAAGGAAGCTCCAAGAACTAAGCACTTTATTACAGGTGCTCAGGCAATGTCTGAAGCTGTTAAAAGAGCTAATGTAGACATGGCAATTGCTTACCCAATTACACCACAATCAGAGGTAATGCACCTTGTTGGTGATGTATTTGCTCAAGGTCATATTAAAGAGTACTATAGAGCTGAAGAAGAGCTTGGTACGATGTCAGCAATTGCTGGTGCATCAAGAGCTGGTGTTCGTCTGTTTACAGCAACATCAGGACCTGGACTTTTACGTGGACTTGAAGCAATTGTTTCATGGCCAGGACATAGAGTTCCAGCAGTACTAGGTGTTTTAACTCGTGTTATTAATGCACCACTATCAATTCAACCAGATAATCTTGAAATGGCATACTTGTTATATTCAGGTATGGTTCTATTACATGCTGAAAACCAACAAGATACATTTGACTTCACATTAGCAGCATTTGCTATTGCTGAAAAAGTTGATGTATATATTCCAGTTGCAGTTGCTACAGAAGGTTTCTTCGTAACACATGCAAAAGGTTATGTTGATATGATGGATGAAGATCTAGTATATAAAGAGTTTGATCCAGTTGCTGCACCAGTTCCAGCTATGGATAATGAAACTCCTCCAGCTAGAATTCAAAGAGATGCTCCTGTTCAAAAGTCAAACTTTATGAGTTACTTAATTCACTCAGTATGGCAACAAGAGATCTGGGATTCAAATAGCCGTGCTATGAAGTACATCTATGAGTATCTTGGTGGACCAATTGAGGTTCTTAACCCTGAAGCTCAAGTATTTGTTGTTGCATCTGGTTGTGCTGCTGCACAAGGTAGAGAAGCACATAGATACGCACAGGAAGATGGTTTAAGTGTTGGTCTAATTAAAGTTAGAGCAATCAGACCTTTTCCAATTAAAGAAATCCGTGAAGCAACTAAAAATGCTACGGCACTTATCGTTCCTGAGCACAATATTGTTGGTTGGTTAGCGCAAGAAGTTAAAGCTGCAATCCCTAATGGTGGAATTGTTGTTGATGGTCCAAGAGTATACGGTGGTATGACACTTCCAGTAGAACTAATCATGAAAGAACTTTATACTGCTCTAGGTTTAAAGTACGATCTTAAATTATAAGAAAGGATTCAAATGAGTTTAAAATATATTACTCCGGCAGCTATACTTAAAAGATACTTGCCAAAAGACTATGTAGAGTTAGTTGATTACGGTCCGTTCGGAAAAACTCAAGATGAAGCTGGTCCAGGTAACATGGGTCAATTCAAAGAGTTAATGGAAGAACACCCAATGTGTTCTGGTTGTTGGATGGCTTACTATATCAGATTGATATTTGCTTCTCTTCCATGTCCAGAAGAAACAGTAACATTAGGTACAGCTGGTTGTGGTCGTCTTGCGATTTCTCAAGCTGCTGTTCCATTTATTTACGGTAACTATGGTGATCAAAATGCAATGGCTTCTGGCCTTACTCGTGCATTTAGATTACGTTTCCCTGATAAGACTAAAGATGTTATTACTATTGCCGGTGACGGTGGTACTATGGATATCGGTTTCTCTATGACTATGCATTCATGGATTCGTGGTGAAAAATTCACTACAATCATGCTTGATAATGAAGTTTATGGAAATACTGGTGGTCAATCATCTGGTATGTCTCCTAAGGGCGCTGTTCTTAAGATGGCTCCAATGGGTAAAGATTTTGACAAGATGCCTGCAACAGGTTTAGCGCAAGCTGCTGGTTGTGTGTATACTGTTAGAATGTCTCCTACGAATATCAAAAAAGCGGCTAAGATTATTAGACGTGCAATTTTTGTAGCTCGTGAAGTTGGTCCAACATTTATTCATGCATATACTTCATGTAACATTGAGTATTCAATTCCTACTGAAGATGTATTCCAAGATGCTAAAGACAAAGAGAAAACTCGTTTTCAATTTGAAGAGTACATGACAGACGAAGCTAAAGAAGTAATTGAGCGTGTGGAAGCTGAAGAAAAAGCAGCATCTAAAGCAAGAAAAGCTGCATCTAAAGCAGCAGCAGAGGTAAACTAATATGGCTGAAAAACAAAAAACAGAAAGATATAATATTAGAATTTCTGGACTAGGTGGACAGGGTGTTGTAACAACTGCCCATATCCTTGGTGCAGCAATGGATAATGCAGGTAAATTTGCATCTTTAGTTCCTTTCTTTGGTTCTGAAAAAAGAATGGCACCTGTTGAGGCTTATGTTAGAGCTTCTACAGCGCCAATCTACGAAGTGGGTGAAGTAATTTATCCAGATATCATTTTGATCTACCATTCTCAAGTTGTAACACATGGTAAATCATACACAATGCCTTTTTATACTGGTCTAAAGCCAAACAGCTTAATCATTATTAATACTGATTTTGATGTTCTAACTGAAGATGATACTGCAGTTCTTAACGCTCTTAATGCAACTGTGGTACAATTCGATGCTACAAAACTTGCAAAAGATGTTGCGGGTACTGAACTTGCAACAAACATGGCAATGATGGGTATGGTTCTTGGTCTTACTAAACTTGTAAACACAGATAACATTGAAGCAGCAGTTAAAGAGAGATTCTTAGGAAACTCATTTGTTGCTTCTGGTGGTACTGCTGCTCTTGATTCTGCAATCGAGAGAAAGTTTAAGAAGAAAGAAGAACTACTTCAAAAGAATATGGATGTAATCTATAAAACTTTTGAAATGGCAAACACTGTAGATATCTCAGGTTCTGAGCTAATCGTTAGACTAAAAGTATAAGGAAAGATATAAATGTATTATGTAGCAAAAGTTAATTCAGATATGTGTGCTGAGTACAAGTGTAATACTTGTACTTTATATTGTCCAGAAGCAAATACGCTTATGTTTGACAAAGATGGTAACACATCTTGGGTAGATGAAGACAGATGTAAAGGGTGTGCACTTTGTGTATACGTTTGTACTGATATGCTTGATCGTAACTGTATAACAATGGAAATGGCTGGTCACGAAGAATAATCTCTTCTAGTCATTAATTACCCTCTCGGGTAAGTATACTTAATGGTAACTTTTACCATTAAGTAATACAAAACTAAATCATTTCTTCCCTAACCTCTAAAATGCAATTATTTACAACTCCAAGATATATAGTAAGATTATACTTATAAATTAAATTTTTTTTGATTGAGGGAATTGGTAGTATGTAATGAGATTTTGAATATAGAGCTATAGATAAACCATAACTCTATAATAAATGTTTACTGTGCCCCGTATTGACGTGAATCAATTTCTTCCATAAATCTTTCTACAGAAAAAGTAATCAAATTTGCTAAATCCTGAGGCGTTTTTTCAAGGTAACTATGCGTTAAAGGCATATGTTGTACGTGAGGATCCAAACCATCTCTAGCGTATGAAAACTCAATATATGGACCACCCGAATCAACTTTTCCACTATCTGTCGTTACTAAAACTCCAGGAATAAAATAATCAATATTAATATCAGGATTAACGGACATATTATCCACGAGTCTTACCATTGTGTCTAATTTTTCTTTTTCTTGAACAAACATAATGTTTCTCCTTTAAGATACATCTCTTGCGTGTAGTTGTATCTTAATAAGGGATATAAATCTTATCCCATCTCTACAGAGTCTATCTCTGCCTTAAATTCTTCAACAGAGAATGTAACCAAATTCGCTATAACTTTTGCCTCTGGACTTGTATATGTACTTGTTAAATGAATTTTACGTGTAGGTTGTGTGTATTCACTTATAATATATTTTAATTCGATATAAGGACCCTTTGACATATCACATACTTCAGAAGTCATAGCGACTCCAGGAATACAATATTCAATATCAATCTCAGGATCAACCATTAGGTTATCAACAAGTTCTACAACTTTTTCCAGTTTTATTTTGAGTTCTGCTTCCATAAGAATTCTCCTTAATTACTACCTATTAAAAGACTATCATAATAATTTATAATAATAATCTATAATCTATAATCACTAAAAATACTTAAGTATAAAAAAAGATAATAAATCTCTATTTTTTTATAGAAATATTTTAATGAATTTATTTTTTATTATTTAATAAGTTAATTTTAGACAATAATGTTAAAATTACATAATTAAAACTAAAAGGATTGTAGTGAAAGTTACAGTAAAAAAAGTAGATGATATAAACTTTATTATGAGCGGTACAGTTGATAATAAAATAATACAAGATAGAATTGCTATACTAAAAGAACAAGCAGCTAAAGAACCAAAGAATGAGACTTCCCAAAATGAGAATTTTGAAGAAGAAGCTGCCGGACAAGTATTTAAAGATTTTGTTGCTGCTGGTATCAAAGAAGCAAACATTAATGTTGAAAGTATTTTAGGGCAACCTGGAGTTCTAAAATATGAACCAAAAGAAAATGGTGTTTATTTTGAAGTATCTTTATCTACTTCACCTGAAATCAATCTAGATGTAAACTATATGGATTCAGCTCCTAGCTTCACTAAGCCAGTAGCAAGCAAAAAAGCTATTGAAGCTAAACTTACAGAGTTTGCTCTTAAACAAGCTCCATTTTCAAAGATTGAAAAGCCAAGATCAGCTGTAGATGGTGATGTGACTGTTATTGACTTTGCTGGATATATAGATGACAAACTATTTGAAGGTGGTAGTGCTGAGAAATTCAACCTTAAAATAGGTTCTGACTCATTCATACCTGGATTTGAAAAACAACTTATTGGTATGGATTATGGTGAAGAAAAAACTATAATAGTTACCTTTCCTACAGACTACCAAGCAGAAGATTTAGCAGGTAAGGAAACTACATTTATTGTAAAACTTCACGAAATTCAAGAACAAAAACCAGAGACTCCAGATGATGAATTCGCAAAAAAGATACTCGCTGATCCTAAGGCAACTTTAGAGACACTCAAAGGGAAATTTGCAGATCAAGTTACATCTGAAGAACTTTCACAACTTTACATGAGTGATCTTAAACCAAAACTTGTAGAAGCTTTACTTTCAAAGTTTGACTTTACACTACCAAACAATATAGTAGAACAAGAGATAGATGCAAAAGTACGTGACAAAACAAGATCTTTCAGTGAAGCTGAGCATAAAATTTATACAGATGATAAAAACAAGTTTAGTGAGCTTAGAGAATCTGTACGTGAAGAAGCAAGAGCTAGTATCAAAAAGGCTCTTATTGTAGAAGCTATAGCTGAAAAAGAAGGTGTTGTAGTTCCTGATCAAGAAGTACATGCTGCTCTTGGTTATCAAGCTATGATGACAGGTCAAGATGGAGATGAGTTACTTAAGTACTATGAAGAAAACAACTTAATGACTTCAGCTAAAATGGGACTCACAGAAGATAAGCTTTTTGGCATCATGCTTGGATTTGATAAATAATAAACTATGAGTAATTAGTATATGAATACAAGAGATAAGAACTGGATTCAAAAAATTTGGAATTGGGCAGATAAAAATAATATTTCTGATTTAGAATGGATAGAACATGATTCTTATCTCAATACTGGTTACTATAGAGGATTACCAAGAGAAAAAGAAAAGTTACTTAATCTAACAGAACTTAATCTCTTAGGAAGCCAGCTCACTCAACTCCCAGTAGAAATAGGAAATCTTGTTCATTTAAAAAAGCTCTACCTTTTGGGAAATCAGCTAACCCAACTACCAAATGAAATAGCTTGTCTTATTAACTTAGAAGAACTTTATGTTTCTGGAAACCAATTAAAAGAAGTACCAAAACAAATAGGGGCTTTAAAAAATTTAAAGCTTCTTCTTCTTCAAGAAAATAATCTTACCACGCTACCCAAAGAGATTGGAGCACTTCTCCATTTAACTACTTTAGAACTTGGCGGGAACAAGCTTACATCTTTACCAAAAGAGATAGGAAAACTTTCAAATTTAAATAAATTAACTCTTTGGAAAAATAAACTCACAACACTACCTATAGAAATAGAAAATCTTTTAGACTTACTAGAAATTGATTTTCTTTACAATAACCTAAAGTTTACTGACACAAATATACAATGGCTAGAAAGCTTACTAACTAAAAATTGTGATGTATCTGTATAAAAAATCAGCTATTTAAAATATCCCCTAAAAAAATTTGTTTGATTGTTACAGTTATTTTGATAAAATCAAAGTCACTAATGCTATAGATAATGCTTAGACATTAGCATCTTTCATATTTATGATTTAAAATAACTCACTACATTAGGAGAACTATCATGGAAAAAGAAACTAAAGAAAAATTAGAGCAGATTGTACTACTTGTAAATAAGGCAATGATTGATCCTGACATTGATGTTGATTATTGTATACCCGGAGTAGAAACAACATTGGATGATTGTAAGACATCAGGTGACCCCTATATTTTACTAACATATGTTGTAAGTGAGTATACTAAACCAACACGAATAATCCATTTAGGAAGTACTCTGCTTAAGAGCACAGCCGAAGAAGTAGCCAATAGAGTTACTTTCTCTATTGAAGAGTTTAAAGGCGAAATAGATTCTGTAGAGATGGGCTAAGCGCTCTCTCTTTGAGAGAGCCCATTCAAATTCATATAAACATATACATCTACTAAAAAATATGTAATAAAACTTCACTTTTTTAATACGATATAATTATCGTGATTTTGCTATAATTCCATCATAAAAACCAGGAGACACTATGCAAAATATTATGCTTTATGACACTGTTAATGAAGGGAACGTAGCAAAAATGGTACGTGAGTTTTACGCAATTTTGGTTGAAGATGATCTTGTCGGTCCGTACTTTGTTAGAGCACTAGGTGCAGATTTAAAAAATGAAAAGTGGTATGAACATTATCAAATTCTCAATAAATTTTGGCTTATGCTAATGAATGGAGAACCTGGCTACTTTGGTGATCCATTTGGTCCACATGCATTTTTAGGAGAACTTAAGTCTGAAACTTTTGAACGCTGGTTAGAACTTTTTAAAGAGCTTTCAAATAAGTACTATACTCCAGAGATTGCTGATAAATTTTATAGAAAAAGTGAAATACTAGCAAAGCAATTTATAGAGAGACTAGAAATAACTGGTGAAGAAGACGAATAAGCATATCTCTAGCTTAGTTGAAGAAGATATAATTAGAAAAATTTTGCTAAGAATTTAGAAAAGGAAATACGATGAGTGAACAAGCAAAAATATTAGCCCAAATGCAAGAGTTAGTTATGAATATTCTCAAAACAGGATCTGTGTCAGAAGAAGAAGGTAAGAAAATAGATCACCTTGAAGACCTACTCCATGAGCAAAAATGTTTTCAAGAGCTTGATAATTCTGAGCATGATTATCTAGGAGAAGAAATTGCGAGTCTTTTCTTGAAAAATGAGAAAATACAAGCCATCAATAAACTGATTGACTACAATATTACGCCAGAAGATTTCTTTGGGTTTGCAGAGTATCATTATGAAGATGAAGAAGAAATAGAAATGTTTACAGACATATTTATTGCAGATGTAAATAAGGTCTATCTAGCGCAGAATAAAGCTTAAGACTGTAAAGAACTTTAAATAGGTATTATAAATTAAATAAGTTGCATTATTTAATTGAAAACTACAATAACATAATGCTAAAATACGAAAAATTTATTATGGGATATGGACATTATGGATGCACTAAAAGATTTTTTAGAAGATGGTGGTGAAGGCCTCGTTAAAGAGGAACCTACTGCCAAGAAAAAGATTAATAACAATACTAATGAAAAAAATATGGAACTTGCAAATATGTGGAATGATGCAGCAGAGTATGAAGAAGAGCTAGAGGCTTTTGAGAAAGAGCTAGCAATTGTAAATGCAAATAATTTAAAAAATCTTGCCACAGCTTTAACACAAGAACTCCCAGATGAACAAAGAAATTATACACAAGAGTTAAAATCTGTACTGGTAGCTATTTGGACATATAAGGTTGAAACAGAAAACACACATCCCATAGAGCAATTAAATCTTATTAAAGAAACAGAGTTTTGTGATGTTGTAGAAAAAATGGTTACAATTGAACCTAGCTATGAGGGTAACTTTGAAGCAGATGTTAAATCAGTTTTAGTTAATAGGTTAGAGATGCTTATATCCATTAAAAAAGAGCATCTAAAAGAAGAGGAAGACGAGCTTTATATCGCAGGACTCAAACCAAGCTTTGTAAAGCGAATGTATAAAAAAGTGCATGGATTAATTTAGTAAATTAATCCAGACTTGATTATTATTTTTTTTGATAGATGTTAATATATTATTATATTATTCGTTTAATTCAAAAGGGCACTAAGATTACAGAGATATTATGCTAATATCCTCCAAAATTTTAATTATTATAAAGGACAAAAAATGACAACTGGAAAAGTATTAACATTATATATGACTATGCCTGACATGATACGTGCTGGACACCGTATGAGAGTTGAAGACATGGACTGTGATGAAAATGGTATCATGGGTAGTAGAGATTATGAAAATGGGACTGAACATACTATGGTTCTCATTTCACAAAAAAGTTATGACATCATAGAAGAAGCAGAACTTGTTTTAGAACAAGGTGTTCTAATGGAAGATATTCATGTAGATATTGACCTTTATCATCTTAAAAAAGGCTCTATTATTGAGGTAGGCGATCTGCTTCTAGAAGTAGTTGGACCATGTGAAGATTATCGTTACCTTTATGCTTTTGCACCTGAACTTCCTGAACTACTTGAAGGAAATCGTGGTCTTTTTGTATCTATAGTTGATGATGGCCAAATGAGAGTTGGAGATGAAGTCAAGATAATATCAGAGGCTTAATCATGAAGAAAATAGGTATTTCAATTGACTATAGTAACATCTGTAAAGACTATAATACAGCATATCTCGATAGAGATAACTTAGATCCAGCAACTTCAAAATGTATGAAGCAAGTACTTTCTTGGAGTAAAGTTTTTTTATCTGCACTTTTAGAAAATTTAGATTCTTCCATACACAACTTAAGTTCGTCTACTTTAGTAAAGGTAGAGGATGTTGCTTCAAAGAGATTTCTTTTTTACTCTCTAGAAAAAGAAATCACCCTACAAAGTTACGTAATACAAAAAGAATATATAGAATATGAATCCCTAAGTGCGTGGGAGTCAGAAACTAATGACAGCATACTTGTCAGAAATGACGAAGATGGCGGTTGTATTTATATATATTTTAATGAAAACTCAAGTGTACGTCAATGGATAGAAAATAAACTAGAAGACTTTTCTTTAGACGAAGTTCCTTTTCAAGCAAAGTAAAAATACTTGAAATGGGCTATTAGAGACTCTAAGTAGCCACTAAATAATTAGCTTTTCTATACTAACACCATTATCTTTTAAAAACTTCGAAATAGTTGCTGAGTGAGTATGCTCATACGCTCTAGCATATACAATTCTTTTTATACCACTAGCAATAAGATTTTTACTACATTCACTACATGGCTCAAGTGTTACATAAATCGTAGCACCCTCTATAGAAATTCCTTTTCGTGCTGCCCAGATGATTGCATTCATCTCTGCATGGATTTCATAGGTTTTGGACCATTCATGATGTTCTGGAGTATATTCTCCATCCCAATGGTCTACACAGTTAGTATATCTAGTTGGAGTACCATTGTATCCTGTACTTAAAATACGTCCATCTTTGACTATCACTGCCCCCACTTGTTTTGACACACACTTCGAAGCCGTTGCTAACTCTGTTGCTATATTTATAAAATTTTTGTCACTAAGCATCTTTTACTTGACACTTCTCAAGATGTTAATATCTGCGTTATCTTTTAATTTTGCGAAATAATCGCTTAAAACTTGTTCTCGTTTTTTACCCATAATCATATTTTCAATCTGACCTTTCATTTTTTCAAAACCAAGATCTTGAACACCTTTTACACCCTGAATATAAAAACTCAGATATCCACCTTTACCATCTGGGACTATTGGTGAAAAAGTATTGACTGGAGTACGCTGTAAAAGTTTAGCCAACTCAGGAGAGACTTTGTCATATGGTAATTCTTGTTCTTGTGTTTGAATTTGAGGTGCATAAAACATTGGGTTTTCTATCTTTTTATTGAGGGCATTTTTATCTGTTGTTTGATAAATAACAGTTGTAAATGATGCTGGATGAGAAAAACTTTCTTTGTTTAAATCATAATACTCTTCAAGCTCACTATCTGCTGGCTTAGAAGCTTTAGAATAAGCAATAGCACCATAAAGTTTTTTCGATAAAAGCTTTTCTTTTACCTTTATTTTTAAATCAGCAGAACTTATCCCATTTGCATTTAAAGCAGCTTCATATAAATCACTGATACTCATATTATTTCTTTTAGCTGTATCCTTAATGTCATCATAGACTTCAGTACTGCTCACAGAAATTTTGCGATTTTTAATCTCAGACTCTTCAAGTTTTTTACGGATAAGGGTACTCACAGCTCTTTTCTCATTAACCTGAGATATTTGCATCTCTTCTTTTATATCATGAAGTGTTATTGCTCTATCTTTCACCACTATCGCTACACCGGCAACCATATTTGCACTAAGAGCTAGTCCAGATGCTAGAATTATCAAAAATTTATACATATACATTCTCTTTATTTAGTTTTAGGTATTAATTTTACCATCATTTAACCAATCTTTGCCTAAAATTCCAGTATAAAGAATATCAGACAAATCCTTACTGCTCAAAAAATTATATTTTTTGTCGCTTTAGGGGCTTATAGGGACTTTTATCCCTGACATTATAATATTAAAGGCTTTTATATGGTTATTACACGTTTCGCTCCATCACCCACAGGATATCTTCATATTGGTGGTCTTAGAACTGCTCTTTTTTCATACCTTTGGGCTAAAAAAAGTGGTGGTAAATTTGTTCTTCGTATTGAAGATACTGACAAGGCAAGAAACTCCCAAGAAGCTACTGACGCTATTCTCAAAGCTTTTGAATGGTTAGGCTTAGAACATGATGGCGAAATTACCTATCAATCACAACGTGATGACATTTATGCAAAATATATAAAGCAACTACTTGATGAAGGTAAAGCATATAAATGTTACATGTCTAAAGAAGAATTAACTGAGCTTCGTGAAACACAAATGGCAAATAACGAACGCACAAAGTACAATGGAAAGTACCGTGACTTCAACGGCGAAGTACCTGAAGGTATAGATCCAGTAATCAGAATTAAAGCACCATTAACAGGTGAAGTACTTGTGCATGACGGCGTAAAAGGCGATGTAAGTTTTCAGGCTGAAGATATCTTAGATGATTTTGTTATCGCTCGTGGGGATGGTGCTCCAACATATAATTTTGTTGTTGCTATTGATGATCATTTGATGGGGATTAATGAAGTTATACGTGGAGATGACCATCTTTCTAACACTCCAAAACAAATAGTTGTATATGAAGCTTTAGGATTTGATATCCCTAAATTTTACCATGTCCCTATGATTCATAATGCTGCAGGTAAAAAACTCTCAAAACGTGATGGAGCAACTGATGTTATGGCCTACAAAGAGATGGGTTATACACCGCAGGCACTTCTTAACTTTTTAGTACGTTTAGGCTGGAGTCATGGCGATCAAGAAATATTTTCAATGGAAGAGATGCAGAATCTTTTTAACCCTAAAGATATCAATAAGTCAGCTTCTATTTATAACACAGAAAAGCTCGATTGGCTTAATTCTCATTACATAAAGAACACACCAAACTCTGAACTTGCAGAGCTTTTAACACAGTATGACTTAGTACTTACTTCACACGACAAAAAAGAAATTTTACTCGATGAACTTAAAGAAAGAGCAAAAACATTAAAAGACTTAGCGGAGTTAACAAAAGAGATTTTAACTACGCCTACTTCTTATGATGAAAAAGCAGTAAAAAAAGCTTTTAAAGGAAATGCTCTCGAAGTTTTAAATGCTTTTGGTGCGAAAATCGGCACTACAGAAGAACTTCACCTACCAAGTGATTACCATGCTGTAATGGAGCAAGTTGTTACTGAAATGGAGATAGGATTTGGAAAAATTGGTCAACCTCTTCGTGTTGCACTTCTAGGAAAAATGTCTGGTCCAGGGCTGGATAGCGTGATGGCAATTTTAGGTAAAAATGAAACTATGCTTAGGATTGCTAACGCAATAACTGCCAACTCTTAAACCTAAGCAATCATTCGTTACACTGATAACACTAATCTAAATAAAGGTTACTGTTATGGAATACTCAACACTCTTTTTTAATGCCCTCATAGAGCTCTCCCATGCTATGAGTCCATACATACTTTTTGGTCTTGTTTTTGCAGGAATTTTACATGAACTAATTCCAGAAACTATTGTTACAAAACACCTTGGAAAAGAAGATATCCTTTCCGTTATAAAATCTACTATTTTTGGAATTCCTTTACCTGTTTGTTCTTGTGGAGTTATTCCCCTTGCAACGAGCGTCAAAAAAAGTGGCGCGTCCAAAGGTGCTACTCTTTCTTTTTTAATCTCAACACCTATTACTGGTGTAGATTCTATCTTAGCAACCTATGGAATGTTTGGGTGGATTTTTACCATCTATAGAATATTTACCTCTATGATTATCGCTACAGTAGCTGGAATTCTTACAAATATTTTAGACAAAGAAATACCCAAACCTGCTTTTTCCACTTTTGTACCCCCTAAACAATCTTTTTCTGCAACAGCTCCAAACCTTAAAATGACAGAAAAGCCGCTTGAGAATTGCTGTTCTAATACAGGTAAAGAAAAAAAGCAGTTTTCACTCAAGCAAGTTTTTAGCTATTCTTTTGGAACACTTCTTAAAGACATAGCAAAACCCTTATTTTTAGGTTTAGTTATTGGTGCTTTAATTACTATCGCCATTCCCCAAAACTTAAGTGAAATTCTTATGGATAATTCTTGGTTTTCATATCTTGTAGCTATTGCGATAGCTGTTCCTATGTATGTTTGTGCAACTGCTTCGCTTCCTATTGCTGCTGCTTTAATGATTGCGGGAGTGAGTCCAGGTGCGGCATTTGTATTTTTAACTGCAGGACCTGCAACGAACACGGTAACTATTGGTGTGGTAAAGACTATGCTTGGTAAAACTTCACTTTATATCTACCTTGGAACTATTGTTCTTGGAAGTCTTATCTTTGGTCTTGGACTTGATTACATTTTTAATGTAAATGACATTGATGCTTCAAAGTTAATTCATATTCATGAAGAAGTTGGGCTCTTAGAGATAATCAGCTCCTCAGTTCTTTGGGCTTTAATGCTCTACTATATTCTAAAACCATATGTGAAAAAAATATAAATGCAAAACAATCAAATAACACTCAAAACTATATTTAAGCTCATCTTAGATAAAAAACCTGCACTTGTCTACGGTCAGGTTATTACCCTTTTAGCTGTTTTAATATCAGTGCCAATACCTTTAATTTTACCTATGATGGTAGATGAAGTTTTACTTGAGAAGCCCGCAAGCTTTGTTGCAACTATCAACTATTTCATCGGTGAAGCAAATGCTTTTATATATATAGCAATTGTTACACTAACCGTAATATTTTTACGTATAAGTTACTATCTTTTGGGTGCGATTATTACAAAAATTTTCACTAAAATATCTAAGTATGTTACATTTATGATTCGTAAACGTCTCATCGAGCATCTCAAAATTACTTCTATGAACGAGTATGAAACACTTGGTTCTGGAGCCATCACATCGAATCTCATTACAGATGTGAATACTTTCGATGCTTTTATTATGAACAGCACCTCAAAACTCTTTTCAGCAACACTAACACTCATCGCTGTTAGTACTGTTATGATTATGTTAGACCCAATTTTAGGTTTAATGATCTTAGTCATCCAGCCTCTGAATGTTTTGATAAGTAAAAAAATGGCAAAAGCTGTTGGTGGTTTAAAAAAAGATGAAAACAACTCAATCGAGGAATTTCAAAATAGTGTTGGCGAGACCTTAGAACTTTACGGACAAATCAAAGCCTCTAACAAAGAGGAGTACTTCTTTTCTGACGCAATAAAAAAAGCAGATAGAGTCCAAAAAACTTCAAATGAGTTTAGTTTTAAAAGTGTTATTTATGAGAAACTTTCAACTGCAATTTCACTTTCTATGTTTGAAATTCTTCGTGCATCTGGCTTTTTACTTGTAGTGTACAGTGATCTTAGTATCGGTATGATGTTTGCGATGTTTGGTTATATCTGGTTTGTTATGACCCCCGTCCAAGAGATACTTTCTATCCAATACTCATATGCATCTGCTATGGCAGCGTTAGAGAGAATAAACAAAATCCTCACACTTCAAACTGAAAATACAGGTACAAAAACAATAGTAGGCAATGAAGTAACGATAGATGTAAAAGATCTTGATTTTTCTTACTCAAATAACAAACCCATCCTTAAAAACATCTCTATAAATATACAACATGGCTGTAAAATCGCACTCATTGGAGCAAGTGGAAGTGGAAAAACAACACTTGCCCAAATCCTCTCAGGTTTTTATGCAAAACAAGCTGGACATCTGCAATATAATAGTGAAGATATCGAGAACATAGATAAGAAATCCTTACGTGAGAAAATATTTCTAGTACTACAAATGCCAATTTTATTCAACTCTACATTACGCTTTAACATTACTATGGGTGAAGAAAACATTAGCGATGCAGAGATACAAAAAGCACTTGGAATTGCCCAACTGAGTGAAATGATAAATGATATGCAAGATGGCTTAGATACGATAGTTGGTCGTCATGGGATAAGACTCTCTGGAGGTCAGCGTCAACGTCTAAGCATATCTCGCATGGTTATAGCAGACCCAAGTGTAGTTATCTTCGATGAATCTACCTCGGCACTTGATGTACACACAGAAGCTCAGCTTCAAACTGCCTTACTTCCAATTTTAAAAAATAAAACAGTTATAACTATAGCGCATCGTTTGAGTACCGTGAAGAACGCTGATACTATTTATGTTTTAGAGAATGGTGCGATTGTTCAAAGTGGAACTCATGAAGAGTTGGAAGAAGAAGAGGGTCATTATAATGAGTTTGTTAAAAACCAATTATTATAATGCTCTCTCTTAAAATTTATTGCTCTGTTAAAAGAATATCTTTAATTTTACTCTTTTGAGATTTCATGTATGCATCTAATTCTTCTGCTGAATTAAACACCTCTGCAATGACTCTTCTGTTTTGTGCAGCACCCTCTTGCGTATTGTTAGTATAAAGTGGTGAACTTTCTCCAAAACCCATAGCTCTCACATGAGATTTTTTCACACCAAGATTTTTTAATTCTTGCATAACTTTTACAGCTCTTTTAGTAGAAAGCTTATAATTATATGCTGCATTATCTAGAGAACTTGTATGGCCCTCAACTACAGCATAAACATTTGTTTCTTTCATAAACTTAGCAAAATTTATAATTTCTTGTCTTTCACTATCGTTACTATAAACTGCACTAGCATTGTTAAACTCTACATTTAAGTCTTCGACCATAATACATTCTTTCGCTATTGAAGAGGCAACAAACAGAGACATACTTAAGCATGTTGATATAACTATTTTTTTCATTTTAATTCCTTTATGCGAAAAGTATATCGCACAATAGTGAGTAAAGAGTGATTTTTATTATTATTTTATACTAACTTTAAGAACAAATATGGTAGCTCACTATTTACTCACAACTGTATGTTAGGATTCCTCAATCAAACAAAGGAATTTACATGAATAAATATATAAAAATATCTGCTATTGCAGCTTCAGTTGCTCTTGCAGTTACAGGCTGTTCTACTATGGACGTAAACGTAGCAAAAGATCAAGAGATTCAAAGATTAACGCAAGAGTTAACTACTGCAAATGAAAAAGCGGCACAGTTAGACAATGCTAATGGACAATTAAATAATGCAAATGGAAGAATCAAAGAATTAGAGTCAAGAACTATGACTCAAGTAGCACCTGCTGCTCAAACACTAACAGCAGAAACAAATGATATGAACGCAGTTTCTAACTCATTAATCCCACCAAATGCGAAAACTGGTGAATGTTATGCGAGAGTCCTTGTTCCTGCTGTATATGAAAATGCAACAGTAGAGAGACTAAAAGAAGAAGCTAAAACTAACCTTGCTGTAACACCTTCGACATATAAAGTGATAGAAGAAGTAGTAACTATCAGAGAAGCGAGTACACAGCTTATTCCTGTACCAGCGACGTACAAAACTATTACTGAACAAGTTATGACGGTACCAGAGAAAATAGCTTTAGTAGTTGTTCCAGCTACATATAAAAGAGTAACTCATGAAGTTATGGCTTCAGCTGAAAAAACTGAACTAAGAGTTATTCCAGCTACATATAAAACAACAACACAAGAGATGATGGTTGCTGCTGAAAAAACTGAACTAGTTACAGTACCTGCTACATATAAAATGAAAACAGAAAAAGTTTTAGTTGCTGATGCATATAGTACATGGAAACGTGGTCAAGGTGCGGTTCAAAAACTAGACGACTCAACTGGTGAGATTATGTGTCTTGTTGAAGTTCCTGCTAAATATAAAACAGTACGTACAAAAGTTATTGATGTTGCAGCACATACAAAAAAAGTTGTAACTCCTGCTGTATATAAAACTGTTTCAACAAAAGATACTGATGTTGCTGCACATACAACAGAAGTAGTTACTCCAGCTGTATATAAAACTATTACGACTCAAGAAATGGTTACACCTGCTACAACAAAAGAAGTTATAACTCAAGCTGCATATAAAACTGTTGCTACTCAAGTAGTAGATACTCCAGCGACAACACGTGCAGTAGAAATTCCTTGTATTACTAAAATAGTAAAAACAAGAGTTGAAGATACTCCAGCACAAGAAATAAAAACTGAGATTCCTGCTGTATATGAAACATATACAACAACAGCTAAAACTTCAGACTCTTATTTAAGATGGCAAGAAATCTTATGTGAAACAAATATTAACCCAAATGTAATTTCAAAAGTGCAAACAGCACTCAAAGAAAAAGACTATGCTATTACTATGATTGATGGTGTATATGGTAAAGAAACAAATGTGGCTATCAAAGCATACCAAAAAGATAATCAACTATCTCAAGGTGCTTTAACACTTAAAACTCTAGAGTCATTAGGACTGTAGTTTTAAACTTTTATGACATATGGGCATCAACTTCCATATGTCAATTCTTAATATCTCATAAAAAGCTAAGAGTATCTATTTAGCAGTATCTTTTTCCCATAAAATATGATTATGCCAAATACCACTGAGAGTTGGTTCAATATTTTTAATATTTTTATCCACTGTTGTTATACTATTTGGAATATATAAAAATAGGTATGGATTATCAGCTACGATGACTTTAAACATTTCTTTCCAAAGTTTTGTAAGTTCTTTTCTATCTATCATACTCTGTGATGCATCTATCATCTTATCCATTTTTTCATTCTTATAACCTACAAGATTAAAACCACCCTTTTTGTCCGAATCTGTATGCCAAAAAAGGTAGGGATCTGGAGTTGAAGAGAGTCCCCATCCTAAAAGTACTGAATCAAATTTGTGAGGGAAAACTACCATGTTTAAAAATGCTTGCCACTCCATTACTCGTAAATTCACTATAACTCCAACTTTCTTTAGTTGATGTTGTAAAATTTGTGCAGCATAAGGTCTTATACTACTCGAATTTGAAGTTACAATCTCAAACTCAAATGGATTTTTTTCATCATACCCAGCTTCCTTGAGTAGCTCTTTTGCTCTTTGTATATTTTGTATAGGAGCTTTTACTTCTGGGTTAAAAGCACCCGTTGCAGGTAAAAAAGGTCCTGTACATACTTTGGCATGCTTAAAGAAAAGAATTTTTACTAATTCTTCTCTATCAATCCCAAGCGATAATGCTTCACGTACTTTTGGATTCTTGAATTTCTCACGTCTAAGATTAAATCCAAGATATGTATAGGAGTGGCTTATCTCTTCATAGATGTTAAAGTTTTTTAAAAATGTTTCATCGAGTTGTCTTTCATATTGCATGGGATCTATATTTCCCACATCAAGAGACTGTGCTTTGAGCATCAAAAAACGAGTCATTGGATCTGCGATAACATGAAAAGAAATCTTATCTATCTTTGGGCGACCTAGAAAATACTCATCATTCGCAGCTAAAACAATATCTTTAGAGTGTTCTAATTGCTCTAGTTTATAGGGGCCTGTGCCTACTGGCGCAGTATTGAATTTTGAGCTCATTAAGTTCTCTTCAGACTTAAGTATATGCTCAGGAAGCATACCCATCATCCAAGTCTCTAAAGCTTTAAAATATGGCTTAGTATAGGTCACTCGCACCTTATACTCATTTATTATATCAACAGCTTTTACAAACCTAAAATTTGCACTGTATGGTGAAGATATTTTTGGCGATACTAAAGTCTCATAAGTGAACAAAACATCTTTAGCTGTAAATTCTTCACCATCATGCCATTGAACATTCTTTCTCAACTCAAAAATGACACTTGTGTTATTCTCATAATAAAACTTACTTGCTAAATCTCCAATAATTGTGGAACTATCTTTATCGTACTTTAGGAGTCCATTAAAAATGAATCCAGCTATCTCTGAAGAACTAGAATCTGTTGCTAAAATTGGATTAAGCCGTGATGGATTTGCAGATGTAGCTAGGTGAAGTGTTGTAGCAAAAGCAAAAAAACTTGAAACTAAAAGAAGAAATATATAACGCATAAGTATCCTACTAAAGAACGGTGTTACCATTGACTTTTAAATTCCCATTTATGTACGAAACATCATAAATTAAATCATTCTTTGTCTGTTTAGTTGCCACCATTGCTAGTAAAGCAAGTGGAACTTCCTGCACAAATTTAGTGTATATTTTTTTAGAGACTTTCAAATGTAGTTTAAAATCAATATTTTTCACTATAAAAAGAGGTGAAAACAACATTTTTGCTGCAAGGTTTTTATCTTCTTTTACATTAAAAGCTGAAATAAGTTTTAACCCACCTAAGTCTTCACCTTCGAAGTGTATATTTTGCACAGAGAGTTCTGGAATTTGCATCTTAAATCCACGAGACAGTAAGTTAATTGCACTCACTTTAAGATCACTTAAAACATCAACAGATGGTGAAGATTTTGCTTGTGCGAGTAAAGACTGTAACTCTTGAAAGCTTGCTGTGTCAATATTTGACATTGATGCACTGTAGAGTATTTCTGACATCTCAACATTAATTTCTTTAGTTTTCAGGTTTAATGATTCAAAAAAAAAATATGATCTATTTTTTGATTTCTTATTGCCTTGCTCTGAAGAAATATTTACATCAGCATTTTCGACTTCTATAGTTGTCTCTTTGTCTGAGTCCTTATCTTTTGTATTAAAAAACATAGACTTCATCTTCATAGACGTGTCATACATTTGACGTACGGTATCTTCTGATTTTTCTTGCACTGTCTCAATATGTTCAGGAAGGTCTGAATCCTCATACATATCTTTAGTTTTTTCATAAAGCTCTTTTGATTTATCATATAATTCTTCTGCTTTTTCACTTACGGAAACGCTTGATTGAGAACTAAATTTATTAATCTCCAGTGTTACGTCTTTTGATGTATCACTTGTTTTGAGCATAATTTTGTCAACATCAGCTTGAAGTGACGAAGAAGTACTAAAAGAGCCAGTACCGTTAAAAACTGCATTATGCAAGGTTAAAATAATATTTGAGCCATCGTAACCTCTTTCTTTATAATCTATGTTTTTGATATGGCCTTTGTAGTTCTCACTTAATAAATTATAATCAATATGATAAAGTAAACCTTGACTCATTATAAATTTTTCAAACTTTTCAAAGAAAATATTTCCACTTCCTTTGAGTTTATTCATGATACCATCTGATATATACATAGGATATATATCTATTGAGATAGGCTCTAAAAATGGGATATTATGGTATTTCATATCAAGTCTAAAAACTATACTTTTAAGAAGGTCTTCTGTATATGGAGGCAACATCCCTGCTCCATATTCAGTCAAATATCGTGCGAAGGCATCAACATCTGTAAGTATAAATTCATACTGTCGCGAAGTGTATAAATAACCAGCTGTTTCACCTTTAAAGTTTAAAGTAATACCTTTTTTTCTCACTTCTACAATCTCTTCCTCTACATAGTATTCTACAATTTTATTTCCGATGATTGGTGAAATTCCGATAAAAATAAGCAGTAAGATAAGGTAGATTAAAGTTTTTTTCATGAGTATGTATTCCTAATGTAATTGAATCATTATATAGAAATATTTGTTATTTTGGGGTTGTTTTAAAAGATTTTTTAGAAAAAGAGATTTACCAAGGTATAAACCTTGATAAAAAGTTCTGTAAAACGATTAACGTTTTGAGAACTGACGAGAACGACGAGCTTTACGCTTACCTGGTTTCTTACGTTCAACAACACGTGAATCACGAGTCATCATACCTTCAGGTTTAAGGATTGCTTTAATCGCTGGATCAAATGCAACTAGTGCACGAGAAATACCATGACGAAGAGCATCAGCTTGACCACCAAACCCACCACCTAAAGTAGTAGCAACGATATCAACTGAAGTCTCTTGCTTAGAAAGAACTAATGGTTGCTTAACACGAAGCTTTTTCGCTTCAAGTCCACCTAACCATGCGTCTAAAGAAAGACCATTGATTGAAATATTACCTGTACCTGGAGTTAACCAGACTTTTGCTATAGACGCTTTACGACGACCTGTTGCATATATTTTTGCCATAGTTGAGTCCTTACTTAGCTAATTGTGCAGAGTGAGGATGTTCAGCACCTGCATAAATTTTTAATTTTTTAATCATTTTAGCACCAAGCTTAGTTTTAGGAAGCATACCACGAGCAGCTAATTTAAATAACTTCTCAGGATTTTTTTCTAAAAGCTCAGTCATTTTAACACTCTTAGTTGAACCGAAGTAACCAGAATGAGAAAAATACTCTTTATTTTTAATCTTACCAAGACCGTTGAAACGAGCCTTAGAAGCGTTGATGATAACTACATAGTCACCACAATCAATGTTTGGAGTCCAACATGGTTTTCTTTTACCACGAAGAATAGTAGCTACTTCAGTCATCATACGACCGAAAGTTTTCCCTTCAGCGTCGATTAGAACCCATTTTTGGTCTATCTGTTCAGAAGTTGCAATTTGTGTAAATTTCATTCTTGAACCTTTTAATTTTGAATTTTTAAACAACTCTAAGAAAAGAGCTGTTTTAGTGTTGGAAGTATAGCTTTATTAGCTTATAAATAGCTTAAATTTAGGTTTGTTTAAGCTTTTATATTTATGCTCTAATCAGAAACTACAACACAAGCCAGCCATTAAATACTGAGACAGCAACCATTGCTAGTAAAAGTGCTGCTATACGTTCAATATTTCTCTTATGTTCTGAAAATTGTGACACGATCTCTCTTGCAACTGAAGAAATTAAAAACCCATAAAACAGTATCGTAGCAGCAATCGCACCTAAACCAAAAGACAAGCCCATAAATGCAGCATTGCCTATTGAGGAGCTATTTGCTGCTGCTGTAATAAGTGTCATTATTGGTGCACAGGGATTAAGGGATATTACTAATCCCATGGTGAAGTAACCTAAGATACTTGTCTTTGAACTTGTTGGTTTTGAAGAAGAACAATTACTTGGTCTGTCTTGATAACTTCGGTAAAACATCACTACGGCTATAAGCATAGTGGCTGAGCCCAACACTACTTGTGCTATAGCAGGATTGTTAATAATACTTTTTACTTGTATCATACTAATCGAAGCAAACACTGCCATAAGCATATAACTTACAACACGACCTATACTAAAAGGAAATACAACTGCCATAGCATGACTCACAGAACGTGAGTTAGCTAAAAGTATTGGACTTAAGAAAGGCATACAAGAAAGCATGCATGCAGTCGCTCCATAACTCAAACCTATGAGAAAAAGAGAAGTATATGCTAATCCTTCCATCTATTTAGGAGCCACATCTGCCCAAACAACTTTTTCCCAGTTTCTTTGGTCTTTGTTACGTTTTTTAAAGTACTCTTTTGAAGATTTAAATACTGGAAAACCTGCGTACTGCAGTTGTAAAACATCATCATCTGGACAAAACTCTACACATAAACCACATAATGTACAATCAGAGTATGTAATATTAGTAGGCTTCTCAGCAACTGCTTGAATTTCTATGATGTCTGTTGGACAAACTTTAGCGCATAAAGCACATTTTTCGCAAGAGCTTGAACCATTTTTCACAAGACGTAAAAGACCTACTTTTTTAAATACTGCTTGAAGAGCAAGCATAGGGCAAATTCGACAAAATGGTTGCTTAATAACAAGAGCCATTGCAATCATTAAGCCAAAAAGTAAGTCTGCAATAATAGAAAAAATCATATACCCTGTACTTGAATTATCAATATATAGTTGTGAGGTATCTCCAACTGCAAGTGTTGTTAAAATACGGCTTGGACAAATTCTACAAAATGGATCCCCAAATTCATGTCCCAAGAAACCGATTCCCGTCAGTAGTGGAAAAATAAATACTAAGAAAGCTAGCATCAACCACTTTATAGGACGTACCTTTTTAAGCGTTGCAGTACTAAGAGTATGATAACGTTTAAAGCCTAGCTTATCTCCTATGGAGTGAATTATTTCTTGAAAAAATCCAAGAGGACATACCCAACCACAAAAAGCCTTGTTTAAAATTACCATTAAAACAATGAATGTTCCTAAAGTAATAAGCGTAGGTAAAATTGCCATCATTACACTAAGGTCACCTGTAAATGCACCTGAAACACGATGATCCATTTGATGCTGGATAGGTATTAAACTACAGTAATCACCACTTTGTTTATCGTACGCACAGGAAAGTGCTGGAAGTGCCTGAGTAAATTTATCTTCAGAGTAAAAAGTACTCATGAAAAGTGAGCCATACACCATAATGACAAACATAAAAAGTTGGACTATGCGTCTAAGCCACGTGAGTGTTAAGAATTTTTCCATTATGCTTTCCTTTTTTTCTTTTTATTAATATTTCTAAAGAGGTATAAACCAAAGATTAGGCCTATGATTAGGACTCCTAAACCAGCTTCACGTGAATTCCAATAATCAACAGGATTTACATAGTAAGGCATAGCTAAAGTTGTTGTATATTTAATATCATTGTCTATGTATGAAGCTCCTAGAATAAACTCTGCTGCTTTATTTTTACGTCTTCCTACTTTTACATCTTCAAAATCATTTGGAATACTCACAAAAAATCTACCGCTTATGTCACTTT
The DNA here is from genome assembly GCF_047622445.1 of Sulfurimonas sp. Classification (GTDB taxonomy): domain Bacteria; phylum Campylobacterota; class Campylobacteria; order Campylobacterales; family Sulfurimonadaceae; genus Sulfurimonas. Next base: position 26,779 of record NZ_JBLHOE010000002.1, on the reverse strand, counting down.
GAAAACTTTCTTTAGTTCCGTTACTTGTGCTAAACGTAATATTCTCTTGAGGTAGTACTTCACCATTAAAGCGTAATTCAAATTTATGTGTATTTGAGCCTTTGTATTCATCATGTTCACGAGGAAGAAGTATAGGTAGAATTTCGAGTTTACTTTTTTGAACTTGTGTAATCTTTGTTGGAGAAATCTTAGAGGGTTTTCCATGAGCATAAATATAACGTACAGAACTATTAATACTCTTCCCATTTGTCTGATTAATCACAAGAGCATGATAATTATCCATACCTGTTCGGGGTAAAGAAACTAAACCATGATCTGGTGTTAATTCCTTTTTTTCTAGAGTTGGCATCATATAATATGCTTCACTCATCGCATCATAATCGTAATTATTTACTTCAAATTGTTTCGCTTTTCTTCCGCTATGAGCAGCATGTGCTTTATCCACTTTTACAACTGGAGGTTGCCAGTTAATATATGTTTGTGCTTCAAGCGATAAGCATAATAATAAAGCAATTATTAGGTATTTTATTCTCATTTTCTAAAACTTATAACTGTATGTTAGCATCCCGCTAACGGGTGCTGCAGCTTTGTATGTTTCATTACCATTTGCATCTTTTGCAGCTGACATTGCATAGTATTCATTTGTAAGGTTTCTAATGTTGAGTTGTATGTTGTGGTTTCCTTGCTCGTACCCTAGCATTAAGTCTGTCACAAAGTCATAACCTGCATATTTTTGGGAATTTGCATTATCCATATAGTAGCTTCCCCAACTTTTTGTAGTTAGCCTTGCTTTAAATCCATTTGTAAGATTTAATGTTGCAAACAAAGAGTACTGATGCTCAGGAATGTATGTTAAAGAATTTCCATCTCTACTCTCCCACGTTGCACCGCCACCATAACCAACTTGCTCTTGAAAACTTACAAATTTAAAATCACTATACGCATAACTAGTACCAAAACCTATACTTTTATTGAATTGATACACTGCATTAAACTCTAAACCTCTCTTTTGAGTTTTTCCAGCATTATCGTAAATAGAGCTACCAAAAGCATCTGCAATTTGAGTTATCTCATCATCTACATCATTTTGATATATAGCTATATCCATTGAAAGATTATTAGTTCTTGTTTTTAAACCGACTTCATAGTTCGTGCTTGTACTTTTCTTTAACTCAATTGACTCTTCTTGCGCAGATTGAATCTCACTTCCCGTTGGAGCTTGATTAGCTCTAGCAATCGATGCATAGACATTGGTTGTATCACTAAGCTTATAGGTAGCCCCAAGCTTTGCAGATACTAAAGTAAATGATTTGTCTATAGAGTATAAACCTACACCGGTCGTATAGTTTTTTGTACCGTAATCATACTTTGTAATTTCATTTCCACTAATATCAAAATTAAGTTTATCTATCCTTGTACTCACATCTACCGTAAAATCTTTTATTGGCGTAAATGTTTCCATTAAATATACACCATACAAAGTGGTTCTACTATCTTCTGTCTTAGCCAAAGAACCTTCATTATTTGATAATGTTCTCACTATTTCATTATATGGAGCACCATATCTAGGAGAAACAAATGCTGTCTCTACATCTGCATACTCATATTTTTTAGCATCGTTTGTGATATCAGTTTTATATGTCAAGCCCGTTACTAAAGTAGCATTACTATTAAAAAGCTTATGCGCATAATTTAATTCTAGATCTGTTCCATATACGCTATTGTCATCGCTATCGTTTATCATTCCTGTTACTGGGTGAAAATGTTCCCAAGTATTAAAATAAAATCTTGGTTTGTATGTAATGTTCCCTACTTCTTTTTCATACTTTGCATTAAAGCTAAGAATTTTTGAGTCTCTTGCACTGTGTTGCCATTGAGCACTTGTGTTATGTTGTTCACCAGTTTCTTTAAAAGTTTGAAACTCAAATGCTGTCATTGATGTAGGAAGGTTCATATTTGATTCTGTGTAAGACACTTCTGTCTCAACTGTAGACTCATCATCAAATATATGACCATACTTTACGCTTACTTGTGTAGCATCAAAGTCATTATTATCTCTCCAGCCATTATCTAACTCACGTCTACTTACAGTAGCTGAGACAAAATTACTATCATCAATTGCTTCACGAAGCTTTAGGTTAATATTTATTTGTCCATCATTACCGATGCCCATTTTAAATCTGTTTGTATCATCATGAAATACTGATTTAGTAACAAGCTGAATAACACCACCTATAGCATTAGATGCATTGATAGAACCTGGTCCTTTTTGCACCTCAACACTCGCTACATCTTGCATATCTATAAAGTCAAATCTTGTAAATGAATCTGGATCCGTCATAGGAACACCATCTTTCATTACCATAATCTCTCTTACTCCGTACCTTGCCTTAAGGCCAGCTCCACGGATGATAAGTCTAGGACTCGGGGAATTCGTTGATGATTCTGCATTCACACCAGGAATATTTTCTATAGCTTCTTGAATATTTAAAATATTTTTATCTTCTATAGTCTTTTCATCAACAACTGCAATTGATTGAGAAATTTCTTTTGTACTTGTAGCAATTTTTGTTGCCGTAATACTTAAAGAATCTAAAGTTATTTCTTGTGAACTTGATGACGAAGCAAATACTATTGCTGCCATTGATAATATAATGGTGCTTTTATTCATAATAAAACCTTCCTTAAAATTTAAAGGAAGTGTAGAAAAAAAATGTTACATAAATGTTAAGTAATAGTTTTATCGACTTCTATTTGATGAACTTAGATCAAAATAATTCAATAATACACAATTAATTATCTTTGTATTGATCTCTAATTGCTAAAACCTTTTCCATATTTTCTAAAAATAAGTCTACAATTTTAGGATCAAACTGTTTTCCTTTTTCTTCTTTTATTAGATTCAAAATTTCTTCAATTCCCCACTGTTGCTTATAAACTCTTCTCGAACCTAGTGCATCAAAGACATCACAAAGAGCGACTATTCTCGCATAAAGGTGTATATCTTCGCCTTTTTTCCCATTGGGGTAACCTGTTCCATCCCATTTTTCATGATGTTCATTTGCTATTATTGCTGATATTTGAAGAATTTTTCGCTTTGAAGACTTTAAAACGTCATAACCGATACTCGCATGATCTTTCATAATAGCCATCTCATCATCAGATAATTTTCCAGGTTTTTTCAATATCGCATCAGGAATAGCTATTTTACCAATATCATGCATTGGTGCAGCAGCATATATGACATCAATATCTTCTTTTGCCAATCCATAAGCTTCTCCAAGAAGTTTGCTATATAGAGCTACTCGCTTTACATGTTGTCCTGTTTCATTTGAACGCTGTTCTGCGATTTCACTAATTGTAAAGATAATCTCTCTTTGTGAATCATCAAGTTCTTTTGTTAAAGACATATTCTCATACGCTATCTTAGCATTATCTAAAAATAGACGTATCAGATCTTTGTCCATTTCATCCAATATCTTTTCTGCTTTAAGATAGAGTACAAAACCACTATACTCCAAGGTGCTAGGTCTGTATAATATATAATTACCATCTCTATATAACTCTTCTCCAGAAGCTATTGCCTCTGTCACTAAGGGCTTAATAAACTGTTTTGAGTCTGAGAAAAGATTTTCTGATGTTAAGTTTTTAAATTCACCAGTTCCAGCAATCTGGATGCAATTTCCATGGTCAATAGCAGCCATAAAGGATGCCACTTCTTCATCATCATCATAATCTCCAAGGTGTAATAAAACATTAAGTTGTTCTAAAACTGCTGTTAAAAATATTTCTAAGGAAATCATTTTTTCTATTCGAGAAGTTGATAATATAATATTTTTTAAACCTTGACGATTTTTTTCTAAAGAAATCATATCTCTATAGGTTCTTAAACTTGTTAAAACTGAGGTGTATAACTTCTCTGTTGTTAACTCACTTTTACTTTTATAGTCGTTAATATCATAATCGTGAATAACTTTTTGCTCTGGAGCCTGCCCTGGTTGTCCTGTTCTAAGAATAATTCTCATCAACTTATTTTTTAGGTTATTTCGGATGTAATTAACTAATTCAAGTCCAGCATGATCTGTTTCCATAACAACATCTATTAAAGACAAGGCTATATTTGGCGTAGAAGCTATTATCTCTTTTGCTTGTTCAGCTGACTGAGCATGAATAAAGTTACATCTTCTATTTTCAAATTCAAAGCCAGATAAAGCGAGTTCTGTCACATCGTGAATTGCTTGTTCATCATCAACAATCAATACATTCCATTTTCGCTTACTTAAAGAACTGGCTTTTTCAAGAGGTTCCTTTTTAAATTGTATTTTACCTTCTTTAAACATTTTGACCACCTTTAAAATTTATGATAAATGTTAAACCTTTACCGACTTCAGATTCTGCTTTAATCTTTCCATAAAGTTTTTGAGTAACAAGATTATACATTATATGCGTTCCCAAACCACTACCTCCATTATCTCTTTTTGTCGTGAAAAAAGGATCGAATAATTTTGATAAGTTTTCTTTTGAAACACCTTTTCCATCGTCTTTATAAACTATATTAATGGAGCCATTCACTTGTGTGATAATTATAGTTATATTTCCCTTATCTTTGTTTTCAAATCCATGAATTATAGAGTTCATAATCATATTTGAAAATATTTGAGAAAAGATACCTGCGTTTAATTCTAAGAGTATATTTTTATCGCCTTTAACTTCAATAGTATGATTGGTACCTTTAAATGTCGGCTTTAAGCTATTAATGATACTTTCCACATAATCTTTTAGATTAAATAAGCGAGATTCATCACTCGTTTGATCTACCGATATTTGTTTAAAACTTTGTATCAAATCAGATGCTCTAGATAAGTTTCCAAGTATCATTTCACTACTTTGCAGGGAAGTTTTAATAAAAGATTCAAAAACATTCTGTGTTACATTCTCGTTGATATATTCTTCATTAAAGTGCTTTGTTTCTTTATGTAAGTATGACGCTGCTGTAACTCCCACACCGATAGGTGTATTTATTTCATGGGCTATTCCTGCTACAAGACGACCTAAGGAAGCCATTTTTTCAGTTTGAACAAGTTCTTCTTGAGTATCTTTTAAATTTTTAGTAAGTCTTATTTGATAGATAAGCATACTAATCCCACTTATTGCAAGTATAAAATAAAATAGTATCCACTGCCAATACTTCTTTAGTACATCTAAAAGCATTATATTTTGAAAATATGGAGGTATTTTCAAAACTTTGAAGCATTCATGAACTGGCTGATAACTTAAAGGGGTGTTCCATCCGCTAATATTTGCCTTTTCAAGAGCTTTATTGCCATTTTGAAGTTTCATAAGGGCAATAGCAACTTCTTTTGAAAGTGTATCTGAAGTGTGTTTTAGTTTTGCCATAGGCCATTCTGGATAGAGTTTAGTGGAGATTAAAAAAGGAAAATTTTCATAATCTTTGAGTGCTACAAAATGTAACTGATTTAAGTCGATTTTTCCTTCTATCGCCATTCTTTCTATTGTATCGGTTCGTACAGTTCCAATATCTACTTCCTTGTTTAATACAGCATAGACAACTTTATCATGTGTCCCTTTAAAAGTTAAAGATTTTAAATCACTTTGTACATCAATATCATGTTCCGCTAATTCCCTCCATGCCATTTGCCAACCACCCAGCGATTTCTCATCAACTGCAGTAAAGTTCGTATTGACTAAATCTTCAATTACATTGTATTTAGATTTATTATCAATATGAGTTATTAAAACTCCTCCAAACTCTTTTTGAGTCAGACCAGATAAATGTTTGTTCACTAAGGTAGAAATACGTTGTGCCTCATATCTATACTCTAGTTCTACATAAAAACCTGGGTTTGCTAAAATAAAATCTACTTCTGTATTATTAGCTGCACTCATTACTTTGTCAAAACCAAGAGGGATTATCTGAAATTTTTTTCCTGCTATTTCTTGTGTGAGGTACTCAGCTGTTGCATTCCACTTTTTGTATGTGACTTCAGCTCCACGTTTTGCTAAAACACCAATTTTAACAATCTCATCATTAGAAAAGGAATATGTAAATAATAATAATAGTAATATTAAAATATGAGGCACAAAACTTCCTTCTTTATAAATAATTATAATAATGTGATATTTTACATACTTATATCAAAGAAACTTCTTAAGGGTCTAAAATCTATTTTTTTAAACCTTTACTAGCTTTACCTCGTTAGCTAAAAGATAACAAAGGTAGCCTTCTACCTTTTCTCCTGTAATAGCATTCACTGCTTTGTTGTAGTACCTTACTTGTTTAAGATGATGCTCTGAAAAGCTCAAGGAGCTTTTATAGTCAATAATATTCCACATAGCATCTACGTCTGACTTCACCAATAGATCAATATATCGAAGGTTATTTTTATAGCGAATAGCTTTTTCTTTGTATACTTCACCACATAGTAAACTTTGAAATTCTCGTGAACTTACCAATAACTTCACCCGATGAATAATATCTTCTATCTCTAATTGCTCAAGGATAAAGCCATATTTATTAATCATCATATGCGAAGCACTCTCAATTGACTCTTCACTAAACGAACCTAACATCTCCAACATATAATGCAAGGCTAAACCAAAGTTAATTGCTTTTAAATCTTCTTTCGTTTCTTCTTCAAGTTTTAAAATATCGCTTTGCGTTCCATAATAAAAATCTTGGTACACTAAATCTTTTTCACTCACTACTTTAGACAACCTTGCACTACTCGTATCTACTCTCAAAACTCCCGCACTCATACAAGACAAATCTAAAATATCAAAGTTTGAATCCTTTGACTTTTTTATAACAAAAAGGTTATCTCTTGCACGCGTAAAAGCAACATATAAGGCATTTAAATTATCTTCGAGTGACAGTGCTTTATCTTTTTCAAGTGCATTTGCATATTGACTATCTATGGCAGCTCTATCTTTTGTTCGTAGGTAAATGTTTGTGAGTCTTATGCCGTCGTATTCATAAATGATGGCATCTTTTGAAGCAGGAGCACGCTTAAGTCTGTCCATAACGATAACATGCTCATATTCTAAACCCTTAGACTTATGTACAGTAAGCACTCTCACCCCACTTAAATCCGATGCAGCAGCCTGCGCATCGAGTCTTTCATACTCAAACAACAAAGCTTCAATATCTTGGTATGAAGTTACTACATTTAAAAAACGTATGAGGTGGAAGTCCTCATTAAAGAGTTGGTATTCATCTATAACAGACTTCACAATATCGATAAGTTTCACAAAGTTAAGATTCACTTTTTTGATTGTTTGTATCTCACGACTAATTAAAGCAAAAAAATTATATTTATAAATCTCTTCACCAAAATAAAGATACTTCAAGTACTCTAAAATAGCTTTTACCGACTTTTGATTTATAAGCTTTGTTGTTGTCTCTGTTACAACCTCTATCCCCTCTTCTATCAAAGCCTCTTTGACAACTTCACCATCGCCATTTGTTGCACATAAAATTGCAATACTGTTTAAGTTCGCTCCAAGTTGAATCAATCTTTTTGCTTGTTCTATACTCTCAAGAACTAGTTCATCATTTTGGATTACCTCAACGTAACCCGAATTTGCATCTTCTCTCGTTTTTTGTGCTTTATAATACGTTATTTTTTTCTCAAAAGTTTGATTTACAAATTCAATAACCTCTTTTTGAGAGCGATAGTTTGTAAGTAATTGTTCTACTTCAGTGTTTTGTTCCTCTCGTACTTCACCAAATAAAGCCGAAACACCTCCACGGAATCTATAAATCGACTGCTTTACATCACCCACAAAAAAGAAGCTTCCGTTTTCAAATATCCCATTTCCAGATGTTATCTCATTTATCAAAGGCTTTAGTATTTCATACTGCACTATACTTGTATCTTGAAACTCATCTAAAAGCATATGTTCTATCTGCGCATCTAGTCGAAAGTATAAAAACTCACTATCTTCAATCTCTTGGAGAATATGATAAACGAGTGAAGTTACATCAGAAAAGCTCAGTTCACTATCATCTGTATATAAAGCTTTCTTAGATTTTTCATAAATCCCTACTAACTCAAAAAGTGCATAAAAAAAGTTTTGCTCTTTCGCACAATGGTGATTCTTCACCGCTTCTTGAATTACTCGTAGGTTTACATCCATCTCAGGAGTAAAACATTTTTTAAATACCCAGTATTCTAAAGAATCTTTTACAATCCAGCTCTTGCTACTTAATTCATGAAAGTTGTCTGCTACAACAGCTTTTTGAAGTGAGGCAGATGCACCTTTACAATTTGAGACAATATTTTTTAAAGAAGACAACGCTTCTAGAGCGATAGCTTCATGCTCTTTTAAATCAGTTTTTTGAAATTTCAAATGTGCTAGTTCTTGTTTTTTCACATACAAAGAATCAAGTAAATTAAAAATACTCTCAAGTCTTTTGTTTGAATCAAGTGAAAGCGAAATCAGTGTGTCTTTTTTCCCTGCGACACTTACCTCTTTCAAAAATCTCGAAAGAAGTTTCAGCTCATGCTGTGAAGAAAAAGTTGAAAAGTCTGGCATCAACGAGGCATAGAGAGAAAACTTTCTAAGAATCTGAGTAAAGAACTTATCTATCGTCATAATCTTTGTACTAGCATTTAGAAACTCATCTAAAATACGTTTACGGTTTGAAAGTATATATTCACGAGATAATTCTGTTACTTTAACTATCTCATCTAACTCGCCACGATTTTCTAACTCATCGAGTGTTTGATACACTCTTTCTTGCATTTCTGAAGCAGCCTTATTTGTAAAAGTTAAGGCTAAGATTTTAGAAGGCTGAGCGCCTTGAAAAAGAAGTGAGAGATACCGCACTACAAGCATGAAAGTTTTGCCACTTCCTGCACTTGCTTCGTAAGCTAAATTATTTTTAAACATCTTTGAGTATTAAATATAATTTTGTAGTTTGTCATGTTCTGTTGTTGGTAAGTTCACAATACTCTCTTTATCGATAATAGTTACCTTTGTTATTTCATCGCTATCACTACCTTCTCGTAAATACTTCAGTACAAGTTTTCCAAGTGCAAAAACTTCATGTTTAACTACTTCACCACTTTGAGAATACGTAATATTTTTACCATGTAGTTTTCCATTCTCATACATCTTCGTACTTTTTACACTACTGTTTGCCTTAGAAATCATATATTTTGTCTCTAATCCGTGTCTCTTGTTTTCTACAAAATGGTCTAACTTTGATAAAACACCTTGATCTGTATAGTGCTTAATTTCTTGAACTCCATCTTTGAGAGAAATAAATTCTCTTACATAAGCATCTCTAGCATCATAAAAATGTTTTGTAATAAATGTATCGCCATCTACATAGGTTTGTGTTTTTACATTTCGACTTGGATAATCAGTTGTTTTTAGTTTCTCTTTCATGGTAGTCCTTATAGAGCGAATTGTAGCACATTATGTTTGAGTATACGACCAAAGGGGTTGGCCTTAATTTATTACTACTGCTGTGAAGTAGTTCAACTATATAATATTTAAATATAAAAAAAAGTCATATAATGTATAAAAGGTTTCAATTCTGCATAGAATAAATAAAAAAATTAGAAAAGATTACAAGAACAATAAAAAAAGATGGATAGATATATTTACTCTGTGTATAGCTGTGATTTCTACTGGATTTATATTAAGTACTTTCGACTTAACAGAAGTATTTTATCAATTTTCGCGAGAACAAGAAGAATATGACTTAGATGAGATTATTTTAACTCTTGCAATATCTTCAATTTATTTAAGCATATTTATATTAAGAAGATTTATGGAATTAAAAGCTGCCTTAATTAAAGCTAATACTGATCCTTTAATTGGAATATTTAATAGAAGAAAAGGTAGTGAATATATTGTAGAAGTAATAGGGAATCTAAAATACAAAAATACTAATGCTTCGATAATAATGTTTGACATAGATGATTTTAAAAAGGTAAACGATAACCATGGTCATGATATTGGAGATTATGTACTAAAAAAAACAATTGCCATTTTAGAAAATATAATTAGAGATGGCGATATATTAATTAGATGGGGTGGTGAAGAGTTTATAGCACTGTGTCCTAATACTGATTTAGCTGGTTCTTCTCTCTTAGCGGAACGGTTTAGAAAAAGTATTGAAGAATATGATTTTGATAAAGTTAGAAAAGTAACGGCAAGTTTTGGGGTAATAGAGTTAAATGCATCCAATAATCTAAGAGAACAAATTGTTAAAGTAGATGGAAACCTTTACAAAAGTAAACATAATGGAAAAAATCAGGTTTTTGCAGGCTAATACATCAAGCTAAAATAGGCTAATACAGAGTATAATACTCCATATGAAAACCCTACCTATACATGAAGTCTTAGAAGATATCAAAATCTCACTAAGAACTAAGCAAACTCTCATCTTACAAGCTCCACCAGGGGCAGGAAAAAGTACAGTTGTGCCAATTTCGCTACTTAAAGAAACTTGGCTTGGGGATAAAATAATCATCATGTTAGAACCCAGACGTGTTGCTGCACGTATGGTTGCAACACAAATGGCAAGACTCCTCGGTGAAGAACTAGGTCAAAGTGTCGGCTATCAAGTAAAAATGGATAGTGTACACAGCAAAAAAACAAAAATCCTTGTTGTAACAGAAGCTATTTTAATTCGTAAACTTCAAAGTGATCAAATACTCGGTGACATTGCTATGATTATCTTTGATGAGTTTCATGAGAGAAGTATTCACACTGATTTATCTTTAGCCCTATCTTTACAAGTTCAGGAACTTCTTCGTGATGATTTAAAAATCTTGATTATGTCTGCTACGCTTAATGCTGACATGATTTCCTCTTTACTTGGGGAAGTACCCATTATTACTTCAAAAGGTAAAATGTATGATGTTCAAAACAACTACTTAGATATCAAAACTTCGCAACCCGATGCAAGGGCTTTAAATACAGTCCTACTAAACACAACACTAAAAGCCATCAAAGAAGATGATGGAGATATCTTAGTTTTTTTACCGGGTGTTAAAGAGATAAGAAATCTACAAACTTCACTTTCAAGCTCTTCCATGGCAAAAGAAATATTAGTCTTGCCACTCTACTCATCTTTGCCAAAAAATGAACAAGATAAAGCGATTAGTAAATCTTCAAAGAGAAAAATCATCTTAAGCACGAACATCGCACAAACTTCTCTTACTATAGAAGGGGTGAAGGTTGTTATAGATTCTGGTTTAGAAAAACAATCACGATACAACTACGCAAATGCAATGGATCATTTAGAGTTAACATTTATCTCTAAAGATTCAGCTGTGCAAAGAGCTGGTCGAGCTGGTCGACTCTCAAGCGGAAAATGTTACAGACTTTGGCATGAGGGGAAAATACTACAACAATCAACAAAGCCTGAAATACTAAGAGCAGATTTAACTTCACTTCTTTTAGATTTATCTTTATGGGGAGTTGAGGACTTTGAAGAGTTAAAATTCTTAGATATTCCCAATCCAAATATAATTGAAAATACGAAAGAGGTTTTAAAAGAACTTGAAATGCTTGATGCGTCGTTTAAAATTACCCAGTTTGGAAAAGATGCTCTGAGCTTAGGACTTCACCCAAGATTTGCTTATATGATTTTAAAAGCCAATGACTTAGGTTTTGCATATGAAGCTTGTCTCTTAGCTTCACTTTTAGGTGAAAAAGATATTTTCAAAAACTCACAAAGAGATAGTGACATAGCCTCTAGATTTACACACCTCTTTGAAAAAGATTTTGACAGTGTTTATATAAATAGATATGGAGCTAAAGAAGTTGTAACTGGCGCAGAATTTTTTTATAAAAAACTCAAAAGCATTAAAAAAGTGCAAAAGAAGAATACTTCACTTAATACCGAGATGCTTAGTGTACTACTTCTTTTTGCTTACCCTGACAGACTTGCACGTCTAAGATCTAAAAATGACAATAAGTATAAACTAAGTAACGCCAAAGGTGCCATACTCGACCATGAAGATTCTTTGTTCAATCAAGAATACTTAGTTGTAGCAAATCTAAACGCACATGACAAAGACTCGTTTATAAATTCTGCTCTTAGTATATCAATGGAGGATATAGAAGAATATTTTTCTTCATTTATTGTCTCTAAGCAGTCCATAACGTATAACAAAGAATCTAAGAAATTTGACATAAGAGAAAGTACTTACTTTTTAGAGCTACAACTTCACTCAAAACCAATGCAAGCCGCGCCAAACCAAGACTTTAAAAAACTACTTTCAGACTTAGTGAGAAAAGAGGGTTTAGAGATTCTTACTTGGAGTAAAAAAGCGACTAGATTAAAAGATAGAGTTAACTTTCTCAATCATCATACAGAGTTTGTAGACTTTAGTGATGAAACTTTACTTAACACTCTGCATACTTGGCTTGAACCCTACTTATCAGGAGTAAGCACTATAAAAGCACTTGAAGCACTTGATGTGTACAACATGTTGTTATCTCTCTTACCTTGGGACAAGCAACAACTTTTAGATACACAAGCACCGCCAAGCGTTAAAGTTCCAAGTGGCTCAAATATACACATAGACTACTCAGACTATGAAAAACCATCCATGCATGTAAAAATACAAGAAGTTTTTGGTCTACATGAAACACCAAAAGTACTTAACAACACTTTGGCTTTACAAGTTCACCTATTAACCCCAGCAATGACCCCTATGCAAATAACATACGATTTAAAAAGCTTTTGGGAAAACTCATACGGTGAAGTGAGAAAAGAAGTAAGAGGTAAATACAAAAGACACTACTGGCCAGAAGACCCTTTCGAAGCGATTGCTACTAGTAAGACTAAGAAACATATGATGAAGGGTTTGAAGGAGTAAGAATGGAGTTTATCTTTTTCTACATGTAGATGTATGCATTCCCACGCAGAAGCATGGGAACGAGAAAAAGTTCATATTCTTTCCAATTCATATTTAATTTATTACCTTATTATTCCTATATTACTTCATAAATAAATGCCCTAGTCTTCAGAAGAAAACTTATTAATTCCTTTGAAGTTTTCACCATTAAAAACCCTCAAAAGAGGTGTTTCTTGTTTTGAATTTATTTTATGTTTAGCTTCTATTATTTTATCAATTTTCATAATTAGAATATTGCCTTCTCCTTCTGGTAAATGTTCGCTAATAGTTTCTAAGGTAGTGTATACAGAATTAATAAACTCTTCACCACTTAAGTCATATCCAACATGAATTATATGTAGTAAAAATTCAATAGGTATTTTTTTTGTATTCCAAACACATCCGAAAGCATTTATCCAAGCCTCGGTGTCTTTTCTATTAAGGAGAGCACAAATGAGAAAACTCATAGCCGCATCGTCAAACTTTTCTTCTTTAGCATATCTCTGCCCTAAATTGTACCATAGCACTGGGGAAAGAGCATCTAATTGTAGTACAGCTAAAGTATCATCTTCAGGGATATCCATATTGCAAGCATTTTTGATAGCATCTGTTTTCAATGCTTCATCAGGTTTACGATCTTGAGCTTCTATCCCATGCTCTTCAATAATATAATGCAAAATATTTTCTTTTAGACACCATTCAACTTTAATATCATCATGCGCTTCAAAATACTTTTGAAACTGCTCTCTAGCTTGTTTATATTCTCCACTCATCATTAATGCATCTGCATATAAAGCAATTGTATATGAGTCATTTTTCAAGGAGAGTCCATTCTTATAACATTGAGCTGATTTACTATATTCTTCCATCTCAAATAATGAACCTGCCATCTCTTTAAAAACATAATCCTCTTTGTTATAGTGAGGATTATATTTTAAAGCTTTTTCAAAGTTATCTACAGAGTCTTTAAACTGACTATCGCTTCTTAAAAAGTTAGCATAATTATAATGACATATGCCCAAATTAGCTTTCTCTTCTTTTGCAGATATATCTGTTAATTGATATTCATTTATTGAGTTTATTAAATATTTTTCATAAGCATCTGCTCCATCATCAGGATTATATTGACTTGCCGACGATATTAATATTTGAAATCCTATTTCATCTTCTCCATCTTTTTCATCTTTTGGTATATTCTCCCACAATTCAAGAGCTTTGTATGGGTTACCGTTATAAATATACACATGAATAAATGTAACTGCTATTTGTTTGTTTTTTATAGCACGTGAGTTTAAAGCTAAAGATTCTAATATCGTTATTGCATTTTGTTCTTTATTAAATGGTAGTAACGCGAGAGATAGACTAACAAATAAATCTCCTATTAATTCTTCAGTATTGAGATATGGAGTGTCATTAATATGATGTAAATAGAAACCTGTTTTTTCAAGAATATCAACAAATAAAGTATCATCAGTTAATGAGATAACAGCATCAGAATCATCTTTGTTATATACAATTTGGATCAAGTTTGATTTTGGATTGACAGCTATTCTTAAATGTGAGGAAAGTCTAGCTGAACTCATATTACATATTTTAGAAAATGTGAAGTTGAAAAATATTTTTATAGGAAGAATATTATCTACACTTTCTAATCTTCTTAATTTCACCAACTGATTCTCTAAAATAAATGCTGTTTCAGACCTAAAAACTTCATCCTCTTCCATCATAAATGAAAATGAACTAGCCCCCTCTTTTTGCCCATATCTATCAATTTTATGTGCCCATCTATTATATAATATTTTTGTCTCTTCAACATAACGAACAATTAAAACAGGAACATCTAAATTCGTATAGTAGTTTATTACAGAATTTGCTAATTGAACTCTTCGTTGATTTTTTTTATTGGATGTATCAGTTGCTTTCAGTTGCACATAGAAGAGCATTCCTGTAGCAGAACCATTTTCATCAAAAATTTCAATTTCCCCATCTATACCATAGTCGTGACTTTTTTCACGGTACACCCATTCTCTTGGCAGAATTTGTCTCAGTGCTAAAACTGATAAATCTTCAACCTGATGTTCCTTTGGTCTTTTTGGCATATCCATAAACTGCAAGTCCTTCTGTAAATAATTTCACTTTTTAATAACATATTCTATCATCTAAAAACCTACTTGATGATAAATTAGATGAAAAAAGCTTTCGCCGGTTAATATATCCGCTGAGGACTTATACTAAAACTCAGAAGTATACGATGATAGTTAAGGTTAGTAAATTATTGTCTGTC
Organism: Sulfurimonas sp.; assembly: GCF_047622445.1. Taxonomy (GTDB): domain Bacteria; phylum Campylobacterota; class Campylobacteria; order Campylobacterales; family Sulfurimonadaceae; genus Sulfurimonas. The sequence continues at coordinate 11,611 of NZ_JBLHOE010000002.1, read as the reverse complement.
TAATTTGAGGCTAGTTTTAAGAGATTATTACAATCCAACTAGCAGGATAAAATACCTTTTAATTACACCCCTGTGAGTGAATATTCACTTTTTATATATCAGTAAAAATAAAAAGAAAATGGGCTACTTTTTGGTAATTGCATCTAAAAATATCTCAAATTTTTTTACGGAATCTTCTTTAATTGAGCATTCTTTAACAGATTCTAAATCAAACTCATTTTGCTCTGCAATCCAAACTGCCTGCTGTAAACACTGCTCATCATCCCCGTGATAATAGGCTGCCAACCTATCTTTCATAGTGGCTTCTCTGGTCTTCGTGGTCGTTTTCTCTGTAGCTCAAATTTCTCTTTGAGTTCAGGTTTGTAGTACTCTTTGGCTTTGTTAAGCAGAGCCGTTAACTCTTCAAGAAAAGCATACCCTTCTTTAAACGTAAGAAGATACTGTAATGTTAGTTCACGGTTCTTTGTCCCTAGCAATACTTCCAACATAAGGTTTCCTTTATTGATATGTTTAAAAAATAAGATTTTATGGAAGGTGGGGAACCTAAACTTTAGTGGAAATTTACACAAAAACGAAAAGAAGTAAAGCTATTATTTGAGTCTTTTTTTAAAACCAGTACCGTGGATAATGTCTTTTTGGATTACTGGAGAGATTGTTAACAACTAAGCCAATCATTAACATTATGATAGACCCTGATAAAATTGGCGCTATTAGTAGCATATAGCCAAGTTCATGTATCTCTTGACTTCCAATAACAGCGATTAATGCAGTAGCTCCTCCTGGAGGATGCATAGTTTTACTAACATGCATAACAACAATAGACACTGATACTGCAATAGCACTTAAAAGAGAAAGTTCAAAAGGAGGGTGCGGATAAAGCTTGTCCCCCTAAGAAGTTTCTTGGCTGAGAAAAATCTAATTGTGGTGCAGCATATATTAAAACAGCTGATGCACCAAAAGAACCTATAAGAAATAATCCATCTGTACTCGTGATACCTGCCGATTTACTTAAAATGGACACTAAATAGATGCCTAAAAATGCACCTATCCATGACCATATAACTTCAGAGAAATGCTTTCTTTTAGGGGCTTTTTCATAGCCTTTCATTCTCTGAGTGAATGTAATCATTTTATGTAACATATTCATTGAAACTTATGCTACTTGTTCCTTGTATAATTCGGATTCTCTTTTAATAAGAACATCAGCTAAAAATAAATAAGCTTCTTCCCATGCAGCCATAACTTCAGGTGTTGCAGTATCTCCAAGAACTTCTTTAATTGCACTTAAAAGCGCATCAGCTACCAATGGATAATGACTCGCTTGAATCTTTTTTTCAACATGAACAGAAGCCATTGTTTCAATCCCTTTTTTAAGTGCTCCAAGGTTGTCAATGTTTGCCGCATATGCATAAACAGCATTTGCTAATTTTTTATACTGCTCTGGCTCTGCATCTTTGAAAAGGTCCTTAACTTCTGGGTTACGCTCAAACAAAAACTTATACATCGTAGATGTGATTTCATCGCCTTTTTCTTTTAGTAAAGGTGCTGTCGATTTAACTATTGCTATTGTATTATTATTCATTTTTATTCCTTAGTTTTGATAGGGGAATAGTACAAGCTTTTATGAGAATACTTTTTGACAATTATCAAGAAAACAATGTTTTATGCAAGCTTATAGAAGTTTATATCTATTGTCAACTTTAAGTAACTTACCTTCTTTTATAAGTTTTTTAATATTTCTAGAGAGTGTTTCTGCATTCATTCCTAAGAGTGAAGCGATTTCATATTTTTTAAGTTCAAGACTCAAGTCTTTATTATTTGCATAAAAATGCAACACTTTCTCTTTTGCTGTTTTTGCAATGGTGAAATGAATATTTTGTTGTAAAAGCTGTATTTTGTCTAGTAAAGATTGAATAATCTCAAATGAAATATGTGGATCATGCATAAAAAGTTCTTTAAACTTTTTAAATTCAATTTTTAGTATTACTCCATCGGATTTACATACAGCTGTTGAAGGAAAAGTAACACCTTTTAAAATAGCGGCTTCACCAAGTAATGAAAAAGGCTTAAAAAAACTAATAATAATCTCATTGCCTTTATTGTCATGCTTAAAAACACTCACTATACCTTCAACTACAATCAAAAGATGATGACCTAATTCACCTTGCATAAAAACATGCTCATCTTTTTTATAATTATGAACTGAGGATATTTCAGTTAACCTTTCTAACTCATCATTATCCATAGAGGAAAAAAGGTATAGCTCTTTTAACATGTTTGTTATTGATGTATGTTTCATTTTTCGATTATACTTATTATGACTTAAAAATTATTATGTAAAAGACGTCTTAATGTAAAAAAGGATTTACAACTTAGCTATTTTTTTTCCTTTGAACTATTTAGGGTTAATCCAATATCATCGCATCCAGAGTTTGGGCTACACTCTCGCCTAAAGCATTTAAATTGTAACCACCTTCAAGCATAAATATTTTTGGAACATCCGATGAACGCATAATTGACTCTACAATCTTTTTTATCCCCTGAGTAGTTATTTGCAGTTGCGCGAGAGGATCTGCTTTATGTAAGTCGTAGCCGGCTGAGACAAGAATGATATCGGGCTCAAAACTTTCAACATCAAGAAGAAGTTCTTCTTCGTAAATAGGAAGAATATCATCATCGCTACTGTAAGAGCGCAGTGGAAAGTTATGTGTAAATCCTTCCCCTTCACCATTCCCACGCTCATCAAATGCACCAGTACCTGGATATGCTGGATACTCATGTGTACTAAAGTAAAAAACACTAGAATCTTCATAAAAGATCTCTTGTGTTCCATTCCCATGATGTACATCAAAGTCAATGATCATTACTTTTTCATACCCCATAGATTGAGCATAACGAGCTGTAATGGCAATGTTGTTAAAGAGACAAAAGCCCATAGCTTGATTAGTTGTAGCGTGATGTCCTGGTGGCCGTACTGCACAAAAAGCACTTTTCACTTCACCAGATGAAACCATATCTACCGCTTCTTTTCCAGCTCCAACAGCCATCAAAGCTGCTTCATAAGATTTAGATGAGACTTGAGTATCTCCATCAATTTCTACTTGCTCTATACTTTTTTCTTCAACAAGTTCTATATGATAAGAAGGATGTATCTGCATCACAAGTTCTAAGGATGCAAGTTTGGGCTCGATAAAAAGTAAACGTTCACGGAGAGGTTCGATTGCTTTTAATATAGCTCGAAGTCTATTAGCATTTTCGGGATGAGACATACCTGTGTCATGCTCTAAAAATATTGGATCGTAAATAAATGCTACGGATGACATAATATACCTCCTACTTTACAAAAGTATAACATGCTTTTAATAAAAAGCTAAACTCTCAGTATTTATTTTAAACTAATGAGGTTTTTATTAAGCCAAAAAATCTTGAAAGTACTTACAAATGTGACTCTAAATGCTAAAACTGATTGCTAAACAATAAAAATGATATAAAATTGGCTATACTTAACGATACTACAACGTTTAAAATATTTAAAATAGGATTATTAATGGCTAAAACAAACTACAGTTATGAAAAGCATGGTCGAGAGATGGAAAAAAAGAAGAAAAAAGAAGAAAAGCTTAAGAAAAAACAAGCTAAAAACAATGACGAAAAACAAGAAGAAGAAATTTCTACTCCTTCAGATGAATCCACTCCTTCACAAGCATAATACATAAACATAATTCAATAGCTATATATACCTTAGGTATCCTACAATTTAACAATAGCTGTTGTCAATGTATAAGATGTTTTTTATGACATCATTTCCACGATTTCTCTTTTATTCTTATCATTAATTGCGTTTTTCTCTCTCCCTCATATTCGATATCAAATATTTCCACTGCCTTAATAAGATCACCCATTTTTTTAAACCCATAGTTAACTTGAGAGAAAGAAGAATTTTTTCTTATATACAAAGACATATCTTTAACATCTGCCCATCCTTGCTCATCTGATGTTCTTTCAACGCCCTGCTTGAGTAAGTTTATAAGTTTAAAATCTTTTCTTATGTCATAGTTATTTCCAACATATTTAGTGACAGCTTCAGTCACCGCAGGATGTTTCTTGTGAGTAGCAGTATTTTCAATTGTTTCATCATTTTCTAAAACACTTAATTTTTCAACATATATGAATTGGGAACATGCATTTACAAATGCCATAGGAGTTTTTGATTCTCCATACCCATAAACAGTAAGCCCATCAGATAATATTCTTGTAACAATAGGAGTAAAATCACTATCACTTGTTATTAAAACTACAGCTTCAAGCTCTTTTGTATAAAGTATGTCCATGATATCAATTATCATAGCGATGTCAGTAGCATTTTTCCCTTTTGTATACGCAAATTGTTGCATCGGTTTAATGTTATAATCTTGTAAAATATTTTCCCAGCCATAAAGTTTTTTATCTTTCCAATCCCCGTAAGCCCTTCTAATATTTACTGTACCATACTGCGATAAATCATCAAAAATGCTTTCTATATATTTAGAACTTACATTATCACAATCTATAAACATTGCTATATTATTTTTATGTTGTATTTTCATTTTAATTCCTGATCAAATTCATATTTTTTTAAAGAGTATGTGATTTTTTTAGTATTGTACATAAAATATAGAAAGTTTCTTATAGATGTTTATAGTTCTTTAAAAAACTTGCAGTAAAATAAGATATGAGTAACAGCAAAAAAATTTCCTACTTATTTACTGATGGAAGTGTAAACCCTCAAAGTGAAATAGGATTTGGGGCTTATCTATTTTTACAAAATGAAGAGTTCTTTTGTGCTGAGTTAGCAAAAGAAATTAAAATTAAGAAGTTTGACAATACCTCCTCAACAAAACTAGAGCTAGAAACACTTTTATGGGCTTTAGGTGAAGTAAGTTTGCAAAACTGTAAAGTAGTAGTCTATACTGATTGTCAAAATATTATTGGCTTATCAGCTAGAAGAGAAGGATTTCAAAAGAAGAACTATATGACAAGTAAAGGTAAGCTGATAAAAAATCATGCACTATATAAAGACTTTTTTAAGAAAATAGATATTTTAGATTGTGAATTTATTAAAGTAAAAGGTCATAAAAAATCATCTCAAAAAAATAATATAGATGAAATTTTCACTCTTGTTGATAAAGCCTCAAGAAATGCCCTGAGGATAATGAAGTTCTCCAGTAGTTGATGATACACTTTTTTCTTCTAAAAAAGCTTTATATAAACCTTTGTTTACTCCAAATACACCATAGTTTAAACGCTATTTTAGGCACCCATGTTTTAATGTTGTGAAAGATAAACTACAAAGGTAAGTCCAAAGAACTATGAAGAAAAAGGTATAAATAAAAAAGCATTTATACCTTTTTTAAGAATGAGATACTGTAAGTATTATAGTTTATTATGTAAAATCATTGTTTGGTAAAATGGCTCTGATGGGCCAGCAATTACATAAGCTCCAACTGGATTTGCTGCTGCCATAAACCTTGGATCAATATGAGAATTTTCATGATCAGCTACTGATTCCCAAACACCATGAAATAAGTAATTTCTCATTTCACCATATGCAAAAGCATTTTGTAATATTTCCGTTGTTACAGCTTTTCTGTAGTTGCTATCACTAAGTGTTCCAGAAGTACCATTTGTCACATTTGTTTCTGGTTGATACGTTTGTTGCGCAACTGTTAGAAGAGCTGTTGCCATTGTATTTATAGTATCAGTATTTATATCAGAAATTGCTACATGGTTTTTAACACTTATGCTCGCTCCACTTGTTGTTCCATCCAAAGGTATTGGCTGATACACAGAACTTTCCATATCTTGTTGCGTTGAAAGAAACGTTACAATTTCTTCTTGAGTTTGATATATACCGTTTGCGTCGCCTGCTGCGATAGTTTGATATACACCTTTATAGTAATCAAGCGCTAAAGCAGTTTTAGTTGGTGGTGTTCCTGGAGCATATACGAATAAAAGAGGTTTTATAGTATCTGTAAACCATGTCTCTACATCTGATGCCATCATGTTGTCATAAGAATCAAATCTGATAAGTAGAGCATAAGTAAAAGCACGCTTTCCAGCTGCTGCAGCATCATAATAAGCTGATTTCAATACGCCTTTTAGACCAGTGTCTGCAAGTAAATTATTTACCATTGTTGAATCTCCAACCATCAACTTGAGAGTAAAATTTAAAAAGCCTGTTTTCGCATCTAAAGCTATCCCTTGCTCTCCCATTGCTGTCATCATATTTTGAATTGCCGGACCAGCTATCTTAAATTCATGATAAAGAGTAACTGCTCCAACAGGTTTTACTTGATCTATTGGCACAAGAGTAGCGCTATCATTACTTGCACAAGCACTCATATATGTTGTAGCTGTAAGTAAACCAGCTGTCGTAAAAAATTCTCTTCTGTTCATAATATCTTTCCTTATATTTTAAATATACAAAATTGTACATAAGGATTGTTCACTGAGTGTTCATTTTCTAGTTTTGTTTGGCTCCTTGATTAATCCAAGTTTGTATTATCAGGTCTTGGCTTGAATCGTATTCTAAAATAGCACCGCCCCCATGAAAGTAATTACCAAAAGCTTTTAAATATAATATAGGAAAAGCCCATAGCATTTTCTTTTTCATGTAATAAATCTTCTATTTTAAAAAGAAGATTTTATCCTTGCAATGTTCTTTTAACTTTCTATTATCTGTTTCGAGATATCAAAATAGATAATAGTTCCTTCATCTATCCTAGATTCTATACTCAATTTAATTCCACACTCATCACTTAATCTTTTTACTATACTTAAACCTAGACCATAACCACTGTTTTTTGTACTCGATTGCACTGATCTTTCAAGAAAATCATTTGGTGTATGCATTCCAGGGCCATTATCTTTTACATAAAATCTTTGCTTCTCATCTATTCCAAGAGTTACGATAGGCTTTTCTTTTGTGTACTTTGCTGCATTCTCGACTAAATTCACAAGAATTCGTTCAAAAACAAAGCTATTCACATTTACAATTAAATCCGGAACGTTTAGCTTAAAACATACATTAGGAAAAAGTGGTTGAAGTTGATAAACAATATGCTCACAAGCTTTGGAGATATTTACTGGTTCTACAATATTTTTATGCCTTTTTTGAAGTAAAACTTCTAGATTTAGATAAAGATTTTTAATAGTCTCTACCGAACGGCTTATCCGAATAATTTGCTTATCTTCATACTTATTAGCTAAGTTTTCTAGATTTATATCTATAGCAGAAATTGGTGCATTTAAGTCATGTATAACATCATCTAGAAAGCGTCTAAATTCTAAATTGGATTCTCGTACAGGACGAAGTGAAATCCAGGACAAAAATATAGAAATAAAAAAATTAACTATAAATGCAATTCCCATAAAATAGTAAAGTTTTTCTTTTAACTCTTTCACTCTTTTTTGTAGTATTGATGGTTTTGCTTCAATGACAATTATCTTACTTTGATAATCAAAACCACCACATGAGGTACTTATGTATGAGTCTTTATTTTTTATAAATGCAGGGTATGGATAACTATCTTTTTGTAATACTTTTACTTCAAAGCCTTCAGGAAACTTTTCTTTGCCTAAATCTCTAAACTCTCCACCATAAAGGCTCATTTCAAGAGCAAGGCTATCTTCAATAAGCCGCTTTTGATCATCATAATAATAATAGGCGAGAGAAATAAAAAGTAAAAGTGATATAGTTAAATATATGAGTATGAAACGGAATAAAGATTTTTTTTCATTAACTCTCATATTTATATCCTAAGCCTCTAATATTCTGAATTCGTTTTTCCTTGAACATTGCATTAATTTTACTAATGTGCACTCTTATTACTGTGTGAGAGGGTATTTTATCTTTATATACTTTATCAATAATATTATTCATTGAAAAAATAACATTTGGACTAGATATAAGTAGATGGAGTATCTCTAAAGTTTTTTTATCAATATCTACAATTTTTTCATCTATTACTAAGGTGTTGTCATGTAGATTTATTTTGATGTTATCAAAAGTTACGCAAGCGTTGTTAGTTGTTCTTCTCAGTACAGCTCTTATTCGAAGTTTTAATTCACTCAAAGAAAATGGCTTGGTTAAGTAGTCGTCGCAACCAACTTCAAAACCTTCTATCCGACTCTGTTCTTCATATTTGGAAGTTAAAAATATAGCTGCAGTTTTATCTCCTGAGTCTCTCAGTTCTTTTAAAAGTGATAAGCCATTAATATAGGGTACATTAATATCAAATATATACAAATCATAACGATGCTTAGATGTTAAATCCAAAACTTCTTCACCATGCTTAGCAACATCTACACTGTAATCATCACTACTGAGTTCATCTTCTAATGTTTCTAATAAGACTACGTCATCTTCTAGTATTAATAATTTTTTCATTATATATTATCTACAGTAAGGATTTGAAGACCTTTAGGTTGCCGAATTACGAATAACATATACTGTCCTCTTATTTTGTAATAAGAAAATTGTAGCAAAATTAAATCCAAATATTAACATATATTGATTTATTAATATTATTTTAAAGTAATGAAAGAATAATTATTTTTAAATAAAAGTTTTACTCTCTTGTTTATAACAAAATATTTTTTTTTGTTCACTTGGCTTAGGAGTAACATGAAGATAATCTTTACTTCCAATCAGCTCAATCATTCTCGTCACTATGAGAACAAGATGAACTCTCAACTAAACAATATGTTCCCTTATCTACTGTAATATCAATCATATCAGTAATTGTTTATTCATCCTCTACTTTAACGACCACACCCAATCCATTATCAAAAGGATAGTTTGCTCTTGCCCATCCTTTAAGACCAGCGCTGAGGTTATAAACATTTTTATATCCTAGTTTTTGAATTGATTGTGCCGCAAAAAGGCTTCTTGCACCTTGACGAGAGTACAAAACTATAACTATATTTTTATCTTTTATCTTATTTAATATTTCAAACTCTAAATTTGTTCGAGGAATAGCATAAGACTCACTCGCATATATTTCGCCCTCAGATCTTTGTATAACTTCTCTAACATCTATTAAAACAAGTTCTTCATCATTATCAATCATTTTTTTAAGTACAGTTGGGCTCATTTCCTCAACATCTGTTCTAGCTTGAGACATTAAGGCATCCAACTCTACATAACCAGTTCCACTACATGGAACTTGATTACATGGAGTTGGGTTTTTATATTCATCATCCATATATTTTAAAACTGGAAGACTATTGGCATCCACTTTTTTTCTTGTTTTTTTTTCATATGGAGCCGCACAAGTTGAGCCAGTCTCACATGCTAAAGAAGCAAGTTTCGGAGTTTTAACATATTTTTTTAGCTCTATTTCTGGTAGCTTTTTCTTTATAATTTCAGTTTCACAGCTATTACAGTCTGCTTCAATATTAAAGAATTGATATCCCCATAAAGGAAAACTAAGCATTATAATTGAAAATATACTAATCATAAATAAAAATAATTTACTAGCAAAAAATCCAGATTTTTCATCACAGGCGCAATCAATACCTTCTTTTACAGGTTTTAATTTATCATACCAAGCATATAGAAGAACGAGAATAGTAATAGCGATTAAATAATTACGATAAGGTTCTAGCCATGAAAATGAACTTGCTAAACTACCTGCACCTACTAAAACTGCTAAAACTGGAGTAATACAACATAATGATGCTGCGATTGTAGTTATAACGGTAGCCATGATTTTTTTACTTGCCATTAAATTCCCTTAATTTACTTTTATGTTAGTTAGCTTATTAGCTAAATAGATTTATTATCTTACAGCTATAAAACTTAAATAAAAGTTAATTGCCTAAATTGCTAAATAAAAAAACTTTATGCTACAATTCACTTTAATTAAATAATTATATAGGTTGTTGAATGCTAGATATGAATGATAAAATAAAGATTTTCAAAGCATTAGGAAACGAAACAAGATTTAAAATTTTTAAAAATATTTTCACTGGTGGATATGCTTGTTCTATTGATGATACGAAGCCAACAGACGACATAATCGCTCAAGCAACTTGTGTCACTAGCATTGCTGAACATTTTGATTTTGCATTACCAACTATCTCTCGCCATTTAAAAGAGCTAAAAGATGCAAAAATAATAACTATGACTAAAAATAAAAATAAAATTTACATTGAACCAAATATCGAAACCATGAAAGAAGTAGCAGAATGTTTTACTACATTAGTTCAAGAATATGAATCTGGTGTTATTTATCAATATGATAACACCAAGTAAATATATAATAGGTTATTTAAAGATGTTCTATTTAGAACTTGGAGTGGTAACCTAAATTCATCTCAAAAAATGCCCTGAGGATAATAAATTAAACAAAAATAGTAGTTATAATTGCTATATTGGTTTAGCTTTTGTATACTACGCATCTATTTTCATCTCCTTATCGCTTAACTGGATAAAGCAGTCCCCTCCTAAGGGATAGCTCAAGGTTCGAGTCCTTGTGGGGAGACCATTTTTTTAGCTTCAAACTTTTATCAAACCTATTATGTATTTTAAGTAACTTATTCATCGGAAAAATACATCACCATCTATTACATTGGTGTAATCCTTAGTTAGTTCACTTTGGGCATAATTAGAGATAAGAACCTTCTCAGATAAAATATCTCTAAACACCTAGTTTTATTCCTATTTTTTTCATTAAGCCTAATTTCACATTGTTCTTTATTTTTACTTTCAAACTTCCTTGTTAAGTGCAAATTATATACTCCCATAATATACGAAAGAAGTAAGGAATTAAAATGCCAAGTTCTCCTCCTACCAATAATCAAGATTTATTACAAAATGCTAAAAGTAGACGTAACTCTTGGATTGAAAGTTCGCCTGTTTGTACAAAAATAATAGACCTTGGTTTTAATCTCCAATACATGAGTAGAGCAGGTTATGAAGCTTTGCAAATTGCTGATATTAGTACTTATTACGGTAAACAATACCCTCTTGATTTTTATCCTCAATCATTCCACGATGAGATGACTAAAACTATAAAATCTGCAAGAGATACGGGAAAAAGTATGACGCAAGAGGCTTCATTACAAGATTTAAATGGAAATGATTTATGGTTCCATTCAACAATTACACCTATGTATGATCAAAAAAATCAATTAGAATACTTTATGATTGTTTCGATAGATATTACAGAGCGTATGTCTACCGAAATAAAACTTAATCAAATGAATACTAAACTTGAATCAGTTGTAGCAAGTCGAATGAAAGAACTTAAGAAAGCGAATAAGCAGTGAGACAGATTTTTTAACTAAGTTAGCAAATCGTCTTTTTTATGAACGACGCCTCAAAGAAAATATTGCAACAGCCAAACGTAATAAAACATATCTTTCTCATTTAATGATAGATATTAATAACCTTAAAGAATACTACGATACATACGGCCACGATTCAGGGGATATTGTACTTTTCGACTTAATGAAAAAAACGGGTGCTTACTTTTCTACTTTTTCTTATAATTCACAAGATAATAATCGACTAAATTTAACTTCATACTTTTACTAAGTCCACGATGTATACTAATCATGTTTTTCA
>NZ_JBLHOE010000001.1:0-126506 GCF_047622445.1 Sulfurimonas sp. | reverse complement strand
GTTTTCTCAAATCAAAAAGTTGAAAAATACTGGAATCAAATAGTCACTACAGATGACAAGAAAGAGCGATTAACTTTTTTAATTAAAATGGGTCCAAAACTACAAAAACAAATCAACAAAAAAAGATTGGAATTAATGACTCCACTTAATTTACTTGAGCAAAAAATAGCGCAACAATTAAGAAATGAATATTCTCAAGCACGTGCGATGAATAACAGTCTTACTGGTTTACTCATCTCAGCTTCAGAAGTAGCAGAAAACCAAAGTAGGTATTTATCAATGATCGGTTTAACTGAGGGAAAAATAGCTAACACTATAGATAAAACAGATGAAATTGTTAGTTCACTATTAACAAAGTCTGAAACACTAAAAGATACTGTAGCAAAAGGAGACAAGTTTTTAGACAAAGTTCATAAGTTACGAGAAAAAATAGACACTAAATTAAAATAAAATAAAGGATTATATTATGGCAATAGATTGGGATGAATTTGATAAAGAAATTGATAGTATCATAGAAGAAAGTGCGCAAGAGACAGATGAAGCACTAGCTTCGAAAATTTCTTCAATAACCAGAATGAATGATACAGAAATACAAGAGTTGTTTCCAAATAAAAGCGATGCTAAAAAATTAACTGAACTTATGAAAATTGTTGAATCTGCTGAAGATGATAATGTAAAAGTTAATAAAATTGTATCTAATGCTGAAAAATTTGGTGAAGTTGTTTTTACACTATTAAAAAGATTTGCCTAGTACAAGAATATATGGATACACCTGTACTTGCTATAGGTTTATCCTATACTTTGAGTTAGTTTTAATGATAGATAACTTAGCCTATAAATGCCAAATAACACTTATCTAACTAACCCACGTAAAATATTCCCTACAACAAGTCCGCCAAAAGTTCCAATAAGGTAACCCATTATTGCCATCAATACACCTACACTTACTAGTGATTTGTTATAGGCTGCTGCTAATATTGGTGCAGAAGCTACCCCTCCAATGTTTGAGAGTGAGGCCACTGCAACTGAGAATAAATCTAGTCTAAATATTTTTGCTCCAAGAATCATAATTAACGCATGAATAAGTAATACAACAAAACCTGCTAAGACATATATTCCAACATCACTAAAGGAATCAAATACAGCCTTAGATCCAATAAGTGCAATGATAATATAAAGCATAGTCGTAGACACTTCACTCGAACCATTTACTTCTTTTAGCTTGCTCAAAGAACCAAGAATTCCAAAAAGTGAAGCCAGTAAAACTATAGTTGTAGTCTTATTTAAAATAACAAAATACTCAGCTATAAACTGTGAGATAAAAGAAACAAGCACACCTAGAAAAATAAGTAACCAGTATCTTTTATCTCCCATAGTACAAGCACATCCTACTTCACCTAAGTATGCTACATTTGCATCACTGCCAGTGAAGTGATTAAACACATGGGCAAATGGTACTAAAAATAAAAGTAACATTACCCATAAAGTATAATTTACACTATCTACAATAAGAGCGTATCCAAAAGCCTCTTGGCTTACTTCAAGAGCAGAACCAACGGCTATCATATTTGCCGTTCCACCCATCCAACTTCCAGCTAAAGCTCCAAAAGCAGATGCCATCTCATGATTAAAATCAAATCCAATGGATACAATAATAAAAGCAATTGTGAGTGAAAAGAGTGCTAAAACATACGAAATAAGTAAAGACTTTCCTAACTTAAAAAAGTGAGAAAAATCAATTTGTAAAAGCATAAGAAAAAGCATTGCAGGAAGAAGATTTGTTTTAATGAGAGAGTAGATATTGTTAATCTCTTCATTATACTCAAACACTCCCATCGAAGCTAAAAACATACTAAAAGCATAAATCATTACAACAGCAGGAATGAATTTAAAAACTTTAAATGATGTCTTTTTTTCTAAAATGCTAAATCCAGTGGCTATAAAAGCTAAAATCAAAAGATAGATTAGCGGTGAACTAATCACATGGTGCCTTTTTAAATCCTTTTATATTTGCATGTAAATCACGCATAAAATTTTTACCCGGATCGTATTTCGATGTTCTATATCCATCATCTTTTTCTAGCCAAAGTTCTGTATTCTCAAAACATCTGTATTCATGATGTCCTACAACGTATTCAATAGTTGGAAATTTCTTTTTAAGATAATTTACTATAAAAATATTTGCAGCTAACTGCTCTACTGTAAGATCTTGCTTATACCCTGCTCCACCTACATTTTCAATCCCAATAGAGCTGTAGTTAAGTCCAATTACATGACGTCCCATAAAGTCAAGTGGCATAAGTTGGTGAATTGTTCCATCACGTTCCACCATAAAATGAGTAGACACATTTAATGTACTTGCCTTAGAAATCTCTGGTCTATCATTTGGCAAAGTCTCTGATGTAAAACGTGCTAAAGATTTAGAAAATGTCTCTACTGCCGTGTAATGCACAAGCACAATTTTAGGGACTATTTTGATATCCTTCACATCTATCGCATAATGATTTTTTATATATTCTTTAGTGAGATTAACTCTTACTTCACCAAAATTTATGGGTGTTTGATGTATCTCATATGCATTTAAAATAAAAGAGAGACTTAGAACGAAAAGAAGTATTTTTATCATTAAATTTACCTGCTATTTTTTTTGATAGTGTACCATATCTTTAACAAGGAATTTATATGAAAAACCTCTCTTTAGCACTTCTTTCTTCTGTACTACTTTCTAGCTCACTTTTCGCTGTAACATTAAACTCAAACACGCAAGATAACTCACTCATTATCTATAACTCTAATGTTGGTTTAGTGCATGAATCTAGAGACTTACAACTTAATAAAGATGAAACAAGTATCATTTATGAAGATGTGGCTTCAAGTATCAACACTGACTCTGTTAATGTATCGCTACCCTCAGGAGTATCCCTCTACGCCCAACAATATCGTTTTGATAAGCTCACACAAAACAAACTACTCAATGCGTACATAGGTAAAAAAGTCTCTGTAAAAATCCTAAAAGACACGAAGAGTTTTAAAACTATCTCAGCAACTCTCCTTTCTAACGATGGAGCTTCATGTATCGTGAAATTTAGAAGTCAAATCATCATTGTTGAAAGTAAAAATATCATCTTTGATAGTATTCCAGATGAACTGATAACAAAACCCTCTTTAGTATGGAATATCAATACAAACAAAAAAATAAATGCTAAAATGAGTATAGATTACCTCATAAATCAAATTACTTGGAAAAGTAACTATATTCTCAACCTTGATGGAGATAGTGCGGACTTAAGTGGTTGGATTACAATTAACAATCGCTCAGGAAAAGCTTTTGAAAACACTTCTTTACGTGTCTTAGCCGGTGAAATAAACAGAGCTAGACAGCCAAGACAAAACTACAGTAGAATGAAAAATGTAGCTATGATGGCAGATGCAACACCAGAAGTTGCACACCAAGCACATGAAGGCTATCATTTCTACTCCATCCCCCTTAAAGTAAATCTAGCAAACAATGAAAAAACTCAAATAAAGTTTATCTCACAAGACAACATAGACATACAAAGAAAATACAAAGCACAAATGAATAATCCCAATTATTTTGGTGGTGAAGTAAAACATGACGTAACACAACTCATCACAATAAAAGGCTTTGAATTTCCGACTCCCAAAGGGATTGTAAGAACCTACTCAAACCTTGGGAGTACAAATATCCTTTTAGGAGAAAGTAACATTGGGCATACTCCAAAAAACACTCCTATTTCCCTTACACTTGGAAAAAACTTTGATATAAAAGTAAAAGAAACACTTGTAGAAAGAGATAGAACTACATGGTATCATGACAATAGTGTTCAATACAGCATCAAAAATAGTTCCAATGAAAATAAGACTGTAGAAATCCTTGTTCCTTTTTCAAATAATCCTTCCGATGAAGTAAAAAGTAAAGAAAAGTATACTTTTACAAAAGGAAACCTTCTTGCATTTGAAATCCAAGTCAAAGCAAATACTACAAAAAAATTCAATGTTTACTATAGAACTAAAATACAAAAATAAAAGGTTATAAATGGCAAAGAGATACATAATTTTAGATACAGAGACAACAGGAACGGGTGAGCTAGATAGAGTTATTCAACTAGGATATATTGTTCTAGGTACAAAAGATATAGAAGTTCATAATGAGTTCTGCTCGTCTGACATTCCTATCAGTTTTGGAGCGATGGAAGTGCATGGAATTACTCCTGATTTGATTGAAGGCAAACCTGCATGTCAAGATATGCCTGCCTATAAAAGGCTACTTGAGCTAAACACTCCAGAGAACTATGTGATAATCCATAATGCCCCATTTGACTTAGGTATGCTAGAAAAAGAAGGTTTTAACACACAAATGAAAGTGATAGATACACTGAGAGTGGCTAAACATGTACTTCCAGATGAAGATGCACATAGACTTCAATACTTTCGTTATAAGTTTGATCTCTATAAAGAGGAACAAAAAGAGGCAGATGACTTAGGCGTTGTGGTAAAAGCACATGATGCGATTGGTGATGTTTTAGTTTTAAAACTTTTGCTTTCTCGTCTTAAAGATATAGTTCAAGAACAGTTTCCAAGTGAAAATCCAGTTGAGAAGATGGTTGATTTAACAAACACACCAATCCTCGTAAAAACTTTTAGATTTGGAAAGCATAAAGGTAAAACTTTAGAAGAAGTCTCAAGTAGTGATGCTGGTTATATGAGATGGATGCTCAGTTCTATGGATAACTTAGATGAAGATTTGAGGTATTCTATAAATACTGTTCTTGGTTCTTAAAGTAAAATCTCTCTTCAAATTCCCATCCTGGGAATTCAATCTATCTTTATAGAAATATAATTTAATATCAAAAAATATACCTTAACGTGAAGTTATACTTTACATTACTTTAAACAATATTAGTATACAATCACCTTAATTTTTACATAAGGACTACTAAATGCTAAACCTTACAATTAAGACAAAAGTTATATTATTAAGTATTATTTCTATTTTTACTATTTCATTTCTAGTAATTTTATTGGCTTCGTTCGATATCGTATCTTTAAATGTAGATAACATTGAAAAATCTAAAGCTGACCTACTAAACTCTAAAAGAATACAAATCAAAACTCAAGTAGATACAGCTTCAAAAGCTATTGAAAGCTTCTATAATGATTCAAAAAATGCAAATGTAGCGAACTCTATAAAAGAGAAAAGTTTAGAGTTTGAAACAGTACTAACAAATTTTTATAATACAAACAAAGATAAATATACTAGAGAAGAATTAGAAACTGGTTTAAGAAGATTAATAAGATCTTATCGATACGATGCTGGAGTTGGTTATTATTGGATAAATGACTTCAATTATAAAATGATTATGCATCCAATCAAACCTAGTCTTGATGGACAGGTTTTTAAGGATACTCCAGAGACACCTTTTGTTGCCTTAGCAGTAGACGCACTCAAGAAGTCCGGAGCAAATAATGCCGTAATTAGTTATGAATTTATACATCCAAAGACTAAAGTACTTGAATCTAAAATTTCAAATGTTTTTGTATTTAAACCATTTAACTGGATTATAGGTACTGGTGCATATAAAAGTCATTTAGAAAAAAAATTAAAAGCGCAAGCAAAAAAAGTTATTGATAATCTACAATATGGTAAAGATGGATATTTTTGGATTAATGATATTGATGGGATTATGATTTCTCATCCAAAAAAACATTTAGAGGGTAAAAGCTTTGCTAGTTCAGAATTTGTTATCTTAGGAGTAGATATAGCAAATTCAAAAGGTGAAGGCTTTGCAGATTATAGTTTTCCTAAAGTAGGTACTACAAAACCAGAACCTAAAACAGCATATATTAAATATTTTCCAGAGTGGAAGTGGATGATTGGTACTGGAATTTATATTGATGATATAGAAAAAAAAGCTCTAGAAATGGAAAAAGAATCAGCTGAAAAACTAACTACAATGATGATAGAGATGATAGTTCTTTCGTTAGTAGCTGCATTTATATTATCAGTTATTGCAACCTTATTGGCTAATAGCGGTATATCTAAACCAATAAATAGATTTAAAAATAAAATGTTAGAAATCTCTTCAAATCATGATTTAACACAACAAATTGATTCAAAGAATTCACCTGGAGAAATTCAAGAAATAGAAGAAAGTTTTAATATTTTACTTAGTTCTTTACATGAATTAATTACAACTTCTAAAAATTCTTCAAATGAAAATGCAGCTATAGCCCATGAACTTTCAACAACAGCCGTTAGTGTAGGTAAAAACGTTGAATCTTCAGTTACAATTATTGAAGAAGCAAGTGCCCAGGCTAGAGGTGTAGAGGAAGAAATAATAAATTCTATCTCTGATGCACAAGAATCCAAAAAAGAAATTATAGAAGCAAATGAAAATTTAGCAATAGCAAGAAATGACATTGTTTCTCTTACAGCAAAAGTGCAACAAACTGCTGAAACAGAGCTAGAATTAGCGCACAATATGGAATCACTATCAAAAGATGCGAGTGAAGTAAAAACTGTTTTAGTTGTAATATCTGATATTGCAGACCAAACGAATCTTCTCGCTTTAAATGCAGCGATTGAAGCAGCAAGGGCAGGAGAACATGGTAGAGGATTTGCTGTTGTTGCTGATGAAGTAAGAAAGCTTGCCGAGAGAACACAAAAAACACTAACAGAGATAAATGCAACGATAAATGTCGTTGTTCAGTCAATAGAAGATGCTTCTAGTCAAATGAATAGTAACTCTGATGAGATCCAAGAATTGGCAAACCTTGCAGATGGTGTTGAAAGTAGAATTAACGCTACCGCTGAAATAGTTCTTGAAGCTGTAAAAGTAACGGATCAAACAGTAAGTAACTTTGAAAGTACTGGTAACAGTATAAAAGACATTGTTACTAAAGTAGAGAAAATCAATGAAATATCAGCAGTAAATGCAAGAAGTGTAGAAGAGATTGCTGCGGCAACAGAACATTTAAATACACAGACGAATGATTTAAATGCTAAACTTCAAACATTTCGAACATAAAGAACACTTAGTTAATGCAAAGGTATTAGTATTTATCGATGAATCGAGGATACTCAATATTTGTTAAACTCTTTATGACAAAGAGTTCTGATGTACTCTTCGCAGTAATACTTACCTCTTTGCTAGAGTTCAATACTAAAAAGTCATCCTTAGTCATTAACTCATTATCTACTGTTACTTCACCACCTAAAAGATAATAAGAATAAGTATAATTCTCCTCAAGCGTTTCTTGATACTTTCCTGAGACAAATTTAAGTTTTTCTATACTTATGTTTGGAGTATCGTAAGATATCACTCCTCTATCTTTTAAATATATTAGTCTCTCGACAGCATTTTCTTTTTCACTTGTAAATTCATTGACTTGATAATCTCTATAACAAGCGTCTTTTATCATGGATTTGGAGAAGTCAGGATCAAACCAAATCTGAAATAGTTGGGTTCCTTTTGTAATTTTTTCAGCGTGTTGCACTCCTGAGCCTGCTTGGATAACCTGAACACCACCTAAACCTAATGGTGTCCAAACTTTTGTAGCAGTATCATAATGCTCTATGGAACCTTTAAAAACAAAGGTCATTATTTCAAACCCTTCATGTGGGTGAAGAGGAAACTCCGATGTTTCTAAAGCTTCTAAATGTGCCCAATAAAATAAGTTTGAATACGCGCTAGACCCATTTCTATTTGGAAATGGAATAGGTTTATTTTCTATAAAAGCCCCATTAAAAAGAGGCATCAATTCTTGTTGTTCTTTTTTTAAATGTAGTAACTTTTTCATAACAAACTCCTTCTTATGCTTTAAATATCTCTTTATATCTCTCTTTATTTTTTACTATAACTACTATTGTAGCAATAACTATAAACATTGAAGCTCCAATCCCAGCTACATCTAAAAACAGGTGTGCAAGGAATGCATTCATCATTATTGGCATGAGAATAATTGCCATTAAAGGTGCAAATTTATTTGTTACATAGGCTATCCCTGTAACTAACTCAATTGTAGCTACAATAGGAAATATAAATCCAGTTGCAAATAACGCACCTAAGTATGTACCCATCTCTACTGGTGGCTCTGGCATGGGCATAAAATGTAAAAAACCATTTGACCCAAACACGACTAACATTAAACCAGAAATCACTTGGATTCCTAAAAATATTTTATCTTTCATTTTACTATCCTTTTTGAGAATCTAGTTCTCTTTGTCTAGGAGATAAGTATAACAATTAGCTATATGTAAATGGAAGAGTAAAATATCGCAAATATATGCAATATTACGGTTTTTGAAAAGATATCCTGTATTTTGAAGGGCTGATACTTTCATATCGTTTGAAAAAGCGTCCTAAATCTGAAGCATTTTCAAAGTTCATCACTGATGCTATTTGTTTAACACTTAGGTTTGTATGCACTAAAAGATACTGTAACTCTTTAAGTATACGTATATGAATAAAATGAAGTGCTGCTCTATTTGACACCTCTTTCACTGTTTCACTCAGGTGCTTTGGTGTTATTTCTAAAATATCAGCATATTCTTGAACACTTTTTTTATTTTGGTAATGTTCTTCAATTAAATTAAGATACTGACTCATAATTTGTTCAGCTCTCGTTATCGACCTATCTTTCAATGAAGCGAGTTTTTGACGTTTTAAAAGTAATAAAAGTTGCGTTACAAGCGTTTGAGATACCTCTTTATAAAGTTTATCTTTATCTCTGTACTCGTAATTTAATTGTTCAAAAATATATTGCACTTTTGCAAACTCACAGCCCAACAGATGAACAAAATTATGGTGAAGTTTATGGAAAGTAACTAAACTGTTCAAACCAGAAGGAAGAAACTCTTTATCAAAGAGTAATACTAAAGAGTTTTGTTCCTCACTTGTATCCTCAAAGGAGTGTATAACTCCTGGCACTAAAAGCTGTAAAGACTGTCCTTCTACCTGATAGTCATGTTGATTTATATGACGGATAGAGGTGCCATTTATAGAAAGAATAAGTATATAATGAGCACAACGACTATATGGCCCAATATTTCCTTTTCCATTGTTTTCTAAAATTACAAATTGATCTGCTATAAAGTTTTCATCAAAAATATCCATACCAAAAGATGGATTTTTTGCATGAATATCTTTATAAAGATCAAGACTTTGTTCTATACTAAGTAAGGGAAGTTGATTCATAATCTAATAAGATACAAGTTTAAGCCCAACAATAGAAGCTACTAGAGTAAATAAAAAGAACAATCGTAAAGTACCTGCTGGTTCATTATAAAAATATATACCTACTATAATAGTACCAAAAGCGCCCATGCCTGTCCAAATTGCATATGCTGTTCCTACCGGTATAGACTCAATAGCTTTTGTAAGTGCATAAAAACTTGTAATAGCAAAAAAAATAAATATAGCAGTAGGTATTAATTTTGTAAAATTTTCAGTGAGTTTCATTGTAGAGGCAAACCCAATTTCTAAAATACCTGCCAATATTAAGTATGCCCATCCTGACATTATGTCTCCTTCTTTTCTCTTACGTGCAAGATAGCATTGTTTATCTTAGATATATCTTCTATTGAGAAACACAATGAGAATAAAAGACACTCTATTTACTCAAGAGCAGCTAACTAATCACTTTCTAAGAGTTATTCCATTATAATTTTTTGCAATATAATACTATAAGGAAAACTGTAATGAGTAAATCTTATCTAGACTCTCAACCTGATGAAAATGGATACTTTGGAAAATTTGGAGGTGCATTTATACCTCCACCACTTGAAGGTCCATTTGCAGATATAAATAAAGCCTATAAAGAGTTAAAAAACTCACCTGAATTTATTAATGAACTTAAGTATGTGAGAAAACATTATCAAGGGCGTCCTACTCCCATATCATTTGCAAAGAACCTAACTGAGCATTGTGGTGGAGCAAAAATCTACCTCAAAAGAGAAGATTTAAATCACACTGGTGCACATAAACTTAACCACTGTATGGCTGAAGTTATTTTAGCAAAATACCTAGGAAAGACAAAAGTTATCGCTGAAACTGGAGCTGGACAACATGGCGTAGCCTTAGCAACTGCTGCAGCATATTTTGGATTAGAGTGTGAGATTCATATGGGTGAAGTAGATATTGAAAAAGAGCATCCAAATGTTGTTCGTATGAAAATACTTGGTGCGAATGTAATCCCTTCTACGCATGGTCTTCGTACTTTAAAAGAAGCAGTAGACTCTGCTTTTGAGAGCTATGTACCTCAAGCTGAGACAGCTCTTTATTGTATAGGTTCCGTTGTTGGTCCACACCCATTTCCAGTTATGGTTAGAGACTTTCAATCCGTTGTAGGGTTTGAGGCAAAAGAACAATTTGACGAATTAGAAGGAAAACTTCCAGATAATGTTGTTGCATGTATTGGTGGTGGCTCAAATGCAATGGGAATCTTTGCTGGCTTTATAGATGATAAAGATGTAAACCTAATAGGTGTTGAGCCTATGGGTATAGGTGAAGAGTTAGGTAAACATGCGGCAAGCCTTACATATGGGGAAGAAGGAATTATGCATGGTTTTAACTCTATTATGCTTAAAGATGCTGAGGGTGAACCAGCTCCTGTTTACTCTGTAGGTTCTGGTATAGATTATCCATCTGTTGGACCTGAACATGCATACCTAAAAGAGATAGGAAGAACAACTGTCGGTCTTTGTAACGATGAAGAGGCTATTGATGCTTTTTATAAACTATCGCAATTAGAAGGTATTATTCCAGCTTTAGAAACTGCTCATGCAATTGGATATGCAATGAAATTAGCAAAAACTTTAGGTAAAGATAAAACTATTTTGGTAAACCTTAGTGGTAGAGGGGACAAAGATATTGACTTTGTAGTTGAAAACTATCCTGTTCCACACGCAAAGTTTTAAGAGTTTATAAAACTTAATACAACAAATAAACTTAGTGCAATACATCCACTTATAAGAGCATAAGGAAGTTGTGTCCTTACATGCTCTATTACTTCACACTCAGCCGCCATTGAAGATATAATCGTTGTATCTGAGATTGGCGAACAATGATCACCAAAAATTCCACCCGAGATTACTGCACCTATAACAAGAGCACTATCTCCGTCCATTGCAACAGCCATCGGAACCGCAATAGGAATCATAATACTAAACGTACCCCAAGATGTCCCCGTAGAAAAAGAAATAAGACTACTGAGCAAAAATATAGCCCCTGCTAAAAAAACAACATTGAGATTTTCACTTGCAAACGAAGCAAGGTATAAACCTGTTTTTAGCTGCGAAGTAACTTCACCAATAGAAAAAGCAAAAATAAGAATCATAGAAACAGCAAATAGTTTTTTTGCTCCCTTGAATGAAATTTTGGAATATTCTAAAATACTCATATTTTTTGTACCTACATAATAAATGAAGATAAATCCAAGTACGCTAAGCATAGTATAAAAAATAGAGCTTGAACCACTCCCCTTTAAAATTTCACCATTACCAGTTATATATAAAAATACAAAAATTAAAACAAGCATCAAAAATATTGGAAGAAGCATTAAATACATACTATTTACTTTTTCTTCTACATAAATTTCTGACTTTTTATATTCAAGTCTTTTCATTGGACCTATATCAATCCCAAACCATATAAATAAAAAGGCTACAAGTAATGCGCTCATCGCATAAAAATTATAGAGCACCGAATCAAGTAAAAGTTCAAATGCCGTTCCCTCTAAAGAGCCTTGGCTAATTTGTGTCGTTATTAAGCCTAGAAGCAATGCTCCATAGCCATTAAAGATAACTAATGACCCAATAGGTGCCGAAGTAGAATCACAGATATAAGCAAGCTTAGCATGAGGTATTTTGTATTTATCGCAAAGTGGTTTGCCAACTGCACCGGAGATAAGCGCCGTAATAGAAGTTTCTATAAAAATAAACACCCCTAAAAAGTAACTCAACAGTAGAGCAGAACGTTTCGATGAAACAAAAGCTTTTTGGTGAAGTACGAAATGAACAAAGCCCCCAACGCCTCCACTTTTTTCTATTAAAGCCATAATACTTCCAATTAAGATTACAAATCCAAGTGTTTTAAGTATCCATGGTGTACTCATAAGCATTATAAAGAGAGTGTAAGTAGCTTCAAGGGTGAGAAAAATATCAAAATGGTTCAATAGTAAAAGGCCTAAAAAAGTTCCACTAAAAAGAGAAAAAATAACCTTACGAGTTAGCAATGCCAAGGCGATTGCTAAAATAGAAGGAAGAAGAGAAAGACTAGAGAGTTCTATAAAATTTTCCTAAAACTCTAATTCTAAAAGTACTTGACCAGCACGTCCAAATTTTTCTTTGTATAAATCACACTCTTTTTCTTCGACTATTCTAAAACCTAGTTTTTTGTAAAATAAAATAGTTTCTAAAGAGCCAATTTCAACAAGAGCCTGACCAATTCTGTAGCCTTTGAGTCTTGCAGTTAAAAGTGATTTCGTCATCAATGTTTTTAAAACACCAACATCTATAAAGCCTTCAAGTTCTTCCATAAAGTCAAACATGAGGGTTCTGTTGTTTAAATTAAAGTTACAACAAGTCATCACATCTAAGGCTTCTTCACAACTTTCAGAACAACCAACTTCTTCTAATGCAGTAACGAAGGCTTCTTTTGTAGCAATTCTTGGCTCATAAGAACACAATGTACCGACACATTTACCATCCATCTCTGCAATTAAAAAATTGTTGAAATTACAATGGGATTTTGCAGTCGTTTTTGTAAGCGCTTCAATCTTAGGTAAAATCACTGCCTCATCATTTGTAGCAAAGATTAAATCGAAGATTCCATCTTTTTTTCCAGCACGTGAACTTTGCAAAATCATCTGCGCTAAAAAAGCGGAATCAGTAGCAGTAGCCTTTCTTATTTTAATACTCATAATTTCTTCCAAAATTTAATTTAAATCATATAATAGTAATAGTACCATATCTTATGATAAAAAGTTTCTTAATCCTTATAAGTTTTTCAACATTCTTATTCTCATCACAGCAAATCGTTTTAGTTGTAGCAGATGATTTCAATACTTCAAAAGCAAAATTAGAGTGCTTTGAAGATGGAAATATCATCCATAAAAGCATAGATGTAAACATCGGAAAAAAAGGCCTAGGCTGGGGACTTGGGGAAATAAAACTTTCTCAAAGAAAGAACGATCCAATCAAAGTTGAGGGAGATAAAAAAGCACCCATCGGTGTATTTAAACTCTCTAAAGTCTTTGGTTACTCAAAAAATAACAATTTGAGTATTCCGTACATTCATACATCAAAAAATCTAATATGTGTGGACGACAGTAACTCAAAAAAATATAATAAAATTATATCTATGCCTAAAGAAAAACCAAAAAGCTTTGAATTTATGAAACGAGATGATTTACAGTATAAACTTGGTGTTGTAGTCGAACATAATAAAAATGCAGAATTTAAACGTGGTTCTTGTATCTTTATCCATGTTCAAAAGAAAAAAAATGCTGGAACTGCGGGATGTACTTCAATGAAGTTAGAAAAATTAAAAAAAATAGTTACTTGGTTAGATAAAAAAAAGAATCCAATTTTGATACAAATACCAAAGTCATTATCTAATGAAATTTTAAAACTTTACCCAGAACTAACAAGTTCTAGACTTTTAAAAAATCACACTAACCTTGAGAGAAATTAGAACAACTAATGAAACTATACATAATCCTTATATTTTTTATGACATCTTTTTTATCTCATGCAAATGAGAAAGTAACTTTACAATTAAAATGGATGCACCAGTTTCAATTTGCAGGTTATTATGCAGCAAAAGAAAAAGGATTTTATCAAGAAAATGGACTTGATGTACAAATCAAAGAACGAAATTTAAAATATAATAATGTTGAGCAGGTCATAAATGGTGATGCACAATATGGTATATCTGATTCCGTAATCCTATTGTATACTGCGAAAAAACAACCTATAAAAATAGTAGCCCCTATTTTTCAACACTCTCCAAGTGTAATTATTACATTAAAGAGTAGTGGTCTAGATACTCCCTACAAATTAAAAAATAAAAAGCTTGCCTTTTACAAAAAAGACATAGATGGTTTTGATGTCCTTGCTATGCTTAAAAGTATTGACACTCATCCAAAAATTGAGAGAACAAGGGGAACAGAAGAATATACTCTTCTAAAGGATAAAAAAGTTGATGCATATGCATGCTATTTAACTAATGAACCATTTCATTTTAAAGAAATGGGAGTTGATATTAATATAATAGATCCAGCAAATTATGGTTTTGATTTGTATGGTGATATGTTATTTACAAATGTAGATGAAGCAAAAAACCATCCAAAAAGAGTAGAAAGTTTTAAAAAGGCTACTCTTAAAGGTTGGGAATATGCATTGGATCATAAAGAAGAAATTATTCAACTTATTCAAAGAAAATACTCTAGTAATAAATCTATTGAGCATTTACGGTACGAAGCAGACGCAATAGATCAAATGATAAATAGGAACTCTATACCTTTGGGTACTTTCGATAAAGGCAGAATTCAATATACATTAAATTTATACAAGCAATTTGGCTTAATAAAAAATGATATCCCCTTGAATGAATATATTTTTAAATCTTTTAACACTCCATCAAATTTGACTCCAGAAGAAAATCGCTACTTAGCACAAAAATCTACTATTACTATGTGTATAGATCCAGACTGGATGCCATATGAAAAAAATTCTAATGGTAAGCATATTGGTATGACAGCAGATTACTTTAAACTCTTTGAAGAACAGTTAAATATACCTATTAATTTGGTTCCTACAAAGTTATGGACAGAATCTATTGAGTTTTCTAAGCAAAGAAAATGCGATATTGTTTCTCTACTAATGCCAACAAGTAGTAGAGAAAAATATCTGAATTTCACAAAACCATATGTAAAAATACCCCTTGTAGTCGCAACAACAATAGAGAAACAATTTATAAATAATATAGAAGATATAAAAGATAAAAAACTAGGCATTGTGAAGGGATATGCATTTGCTGAAATTTTAAGAGAAAAATATCCTAACATGCAACTTCTAGATGTAGAAAATACAAATGACGGACTTGAGCAAGTTAGGGCTGGAAAACTGTACGGTTATATAGGAGCACTCACAACTATAGGTTACCAGATACAAAAAAAATATGTAAGTCAATTAAAAATTGCTGGTAAGCTAAATGAAAAATGGGAACTTGGAATAGGAATTAGAAATGATGAGCCACAATTGAAAATTATTTTTGATAAAGCTATTGATTATATTTCCATAAAACAACATCAAGAAATTTTAAATAAGAGAGTATCTGTTAATTATGCGCAGGAAGTTGACTACACAATTATTTTTCAATGGTTAGGAGTTTTGTCACTATTTTTTATCACTATTTTATTCATCATACTTAGAACAAATAAAAAGCTCAATATAGAAATAAAAAATCGTAAAAAAGTTGAGAATGAACAAAGAAATCTATTATCTTTATTTGATAAAGGGGATTCAATCCTTTTTAAATGGAGTAATAATACTGTTTGGAGTATTCATTATGTATCAAACAATGTTAGCAAGTTACTTGAATATGAAAAGTCTGAATTTTTAGATAACGAGATTGCTTATTCATCATGTATCCATGAAGATGATATTCAACACGTAAAGGAAGAAGTTGAACAAGCAATCAAATATAATCTTGATTTTTTCAAACATGATCCATACCGTATTATTACAAAATCTGGTAAAGTTAAATGGGTAATAGACTATACAGTAACTCAAAAAGATAACGATGGTTTTATAGAATATTTTATAGGTTATATTACAAACATAACTAATCAAAAAAAACAAGAAGATGAAATAAGAGAAAAACTGCAAAAGTTAATAGACACTCAAAACTCAATAGTAATACTGATAGACGGAAATAAATTAAAGTTTGCAAATAAAACATTCTTAGAATATTTTGGATACAAAAGCTTAGATGACTTTAAAAAACACTACAACTGTATCTGCGAAAGATTCGTAAAGCAAGATAATTTTTTTCATTTAGGAAAAGCTGAAGAAGACACTTGGATTGAAAGTATTTTAAAACTAAGTGGAAGACAAAGAATAGTATCTATGGTAAACCATCATTCTGAGCCTCATGCATTTTCTGTTTCTATTAATGATTATGAAAATGATGAACATATAGTAACTTTCACTGATATAAGCGATACTATGCTTGAAAAGCTTGAACTTAAAAGAGACGCGACTATAGATGAATTGACGCAACTTTACAACAGAATCTATTTTAGTAAAAATATAGAAAATATCTTAAAATTACACAAAAAGCATAATATGAGGACAGGAATAATTTTCTTTGATATAGATCATTTTAAAAAAGTTAATGATACATATGGTCATACTATAGGCGATTATGTTCTCAATAAACTAGCATTACTTGTTACTCAGTCTACAAGAGATACTGATAAAATAATACGATGGGGTGGAGAAGAATTTATAATAATTGTAGAGATTAATGAAGATCAATTTTTACATCAAATAGCTGAACATCTAAGATCAGTAATAGAAAAATATGAATTTAAGGATGTTCATTCGATAACTTGTAGTTTTGGATGTAGCATTCATGATGAAAAAAATGACATATTAGCAACAATTAAAAAAGCTGATGAAAAATTATATATTGCTAAAGATAGTGGCAGAAATAGAGTTGAGTGTTAACCACACGTTAAAGATGCCTTCAAAAGAAGCTGAAGATACTCGATAATTGTTTACCGAGTAATAAATAAATAGAAGGTTCTAATTAACTCTAATCTTCATCTTCTTCGTCCATATCATCCATTTCTATAGTTTTTGGCTTTGCCTTAACCGCTGTCAATTCGCTTATACTTTCAGCAGGGATATCAAGAGCCATAGCTACAAATGTAACTAAAGCATTATCATCTATAATCTCTTGACTCGCTTTTGAAGTATTATAAACAGTTAGAATTGTATTTTTAAAAAGTATATCTTTAGTAGCAATACCTAAATCTGCCGCAATTTCATGTAAGTCAGGACGAGTTAACTGTATTCCATCAATTTTCATAGAGAAACCTGTTCTGGGGTCTGGTATTGTAATTGTTTTACCCATTAAGCTTCCTCTTCTCTAGTCATTTTTTCTACCGCTTCTATACCTAAAATACTAAGTCCAGTTTTTAGTGAAAGGGCAACAACCATAAATAATTTTAATAGTTTTGCCTCATCTTCACTTCCAATAACTCTACACTCATAATAAAACTTATGTAAAGATGCTGCAAGTGATTTTATATAATCAGTAAGTTTTTGCACTTGACGTGAATTAAATGCATCTTCTATCACTTCTGGAAGTAGTAATGCATCAAAAAGTAAACTATCTGCATTCTCCCCTAATCCTTGCAAAGATGCTGCTAAAATCTCTTCTTTAGCTATCGTAGACTTCGAAAAAATAGTATTTATTCTTGCATGAGCATATTGGATATAAAAAATAGGATTTGAGCTATCTTGTTTTTTAAACTCTGCTAAATCAAATTCGAGTGCAGTATCAGATTTCTTAGAAGCAAAAATAAAACGAAGTGCGTCTGCACCAATTTCTTCTACTATATCACTCATAAGAATTACATTACCCGCACGTTTACTCATTTTATATGGTTCACCATCTTTAAGAAGTGAAACCATTTGAGCAAGAAGTGTTTCTAGTTTATTTGAGTCATATCCAAGGTATTCAACTGCTGCATTTACTCTCGGGATATAACCATGATGATCAGCTCCCCAAATGTTAATGTAATGATCATATCCACGTTCAAACTTTTGGTTATGGTAAACAATGTCTCCAGCTAAGTATGTAGGTCTTCCGTCTTCGCGAACAACAACTCTATCGTTATCATCCCCTTTAGCTTCGGAAGCAATCCACATTTTGCCTTCTTTTTCGTAACATCCCTCGCCCATCTTCACCATTACTCTATCCCAGTCAGAATAAAGTGATGATTCTTTTACAAAAGTATCAAAGTGAATATTTAATGCGCTCAAAGAATCAACAACGATTTCCATTACCCCATCTTTTGCCCACATTGCTAGTTCTTTATAACGAGCTGTGTCAGAAAATATTTCTTTACCAAACTTTTCTATCGCACCATTAGCAAGACCTTCTAAATATTCACCACGATAGTAAGACTCTGGGTATTCAACTGCTTCACCAAGAATATTTTCACGTGCATATAAAGCAATAGAAAGACCAAGTAAATCAATCTGATTACCAGCATCATTTACATAATACTCTGCTGTAATGTCATAACCAAGATGTTTTGCAAGTCTAAAAAGGGTATCTCCGTACACAGCTCCGCGAGCATGTCCAATATGAAGAGGTCCTGTTGGATTTGCACTAACAAATTCTAAAAGAACTTTTTGTTTCTTATCTTGTTTTCCAAATTCTGATGGATGAGAGAGTGCCCAATTAGCATACTCACTTAAAAAGTTTTCACTCAGACGAAAATTTAAATACCCTTTTACTGATTCAACACTTGAAAAAATATCTGATTCTTGAGAAAATGAAGAAGCTAATTCTTCTGCAATTATCATTGGGGATTTTCGTAGTTCTTTTGCTAAAGAAAAAGCAACTGGAGTGGCGAAATGACCAAAAGAACGATCTTTTGGTTTTTCTAAAACAACTTCGTAACCGAATTTTTCACGCAGAAGCGTCGATACTCGTTGCTTCAAGACTTATGCTTGAGTTGTTGTAGTTTTTGGAGCTTCAGTTTTTGGAGCTTCAGTTGATGCTACTTGTTCAGTAGTTTCAACTTTCTTAGGTTCATCAGCTGCAACTTCTGTAACTTCATCAGTTTCTTTCATTTCAGATTTAAAGTTTTTGATTCCCTTACCAATCCCTTTAGCTAAATCTGGTATTTTTTTCGCACCAAACATTAGTACGATGATTCCGAAAATTATTAGTAGTTCTGTTCCACTAGGCATGCCCATAGTATATTTCCTTGTAAAAAATTAATCCAAGATTATAACTAATTAAGATTAAATTAGTCTATATCTTCCCATTTTTGCGTAAATTCATTAATCTCATTTCCTGGGACTTTTAACCTTGCAGCTTTTGCAATTGTCCTAAGTATTTGAGCTGCTTCTTCAAGATTATCATTGATAATCAAGTAATCATACTCGCTTATACGTTGTATCTCTCTCTTGGCCATTTTTAAACGGCCATCTATTACTTCTTGAGAATCAGTTTTTCGACCTTCGAGTCTTTCTTTGAGTTGAGAGAGTGTTGGTGGTGAAATAAATACTGATGTTGTAATATCTCCAAGTCTATTAGTCACAACCGCATTCCCTTGTACATCAATATCAAATATGACCAGCTTAGAATCCTTCAAAGCTTTTCTAACAGGTCTAATTGAAGTGCCGTAATAATTGCCGTGTACATTTGCATACTCTAAAAACATATCATCTTCTATATCTTTTTGAAATGATTCTTTACTTACATAATGATAATCTATTCCATCTACTTCACCATCTCGTATATCACGAGTTGTTGTCGATATAGAAAAATAACACTCGCCAATATCATCAATTACTTTTTTTAAAAGTGTACTTTTCCCAGCTCCACTTGGACCAGAAAGTACAAGTATCGCTCCAGTATTATAATTCACTATTTATTATCTCCAAGTTCTATGTTAATACTGATTTTCATACCTTTCATTGAAGCAGCTACATCTTCGTTTGTTAATGCAGCAAGTAGTTTTTTCAATGACTCTATACCTTGGTTATTTGGTTCTATTTCTAGCCCTGGGCTACTCTCTAAGCTGAATTCTTCGACTTCATCAAGCTCTGAATCTTCACTAGGTTCAGTTAAATTCTCAGGAGCTGTTACTTCTTCCCCTATAGCCATCTGCAGATCTCTTGCATTTAGTGAATCAATACTATCTATTTCATTTTTCACAATATCTAAAAGAGTCTCCTCATCAAGTTCACTATCTAGATCTTCTTGACTTAATTCACTCACTGCATTCTCTATTTCTGACTCTATATTGAGTTCTTCAGTAAAATCTAATGCACCTTCTAAATGAAATTCTTCTTCTAGGTCTGTATCACTTTCTACGCTAAGCTCTTCGAGTTCATCAATTTCTATACTTTCAGCTGGAGTATGTTCAGTTATTTCAAGAAGATCCTCGGTATTTAGATCAAGCTCTTCTTCTAGATCTGTGTCACTCTCTAAGCTGAACTCTTCGAGTTCATTTACTGCTGAAACTTCGCTAGATTCACTAGAGCTGTCTTGAGTTGTTTCTTCAAGGTCATCAATATCTGTACTTTGAGTAGACTCAGCTGGAGTGTCTTCAGTTACTTCAAGAAGATCCTCAGTATTAAAATCAAGTTCTTCCTCTAGATCTGTGTCACTCTCTAAGCTGAACTCTTCGAGTTCATTTACTTCTGAAACTTCGCTAGATTCAGTAGAACTGTCTTCATTTACTTCAAGAAGATCCTCGGTATTTAGATCAAGCTCTTCTTCTAAGTCTGTATCACTCTCTAAGCTGAACTCTTCGAGTTCATTTACTTCTGAAACTTCATTGGATTCATTCAAGCTTTCTAAATTTACTTCTGGAACTTCGCCAGATTCACTAGAGCTGTCTTCATTTACGTCCTCAAGAAGGTCTTGAACTTCTTGTAATTCCTCTTTATCAAGAATACTTTCAATCTCTTCATCTAAGTCAGTATCATTTTCTAAGCTGATCTCTTCGAGATCATCAACTTCTGAGACTTCGCTAGATTCACTTGACATATTTTCACTTAGTTCTAAATCACTAAATTCTTCTAACTCGGATACCCCTAGGTCATCATCATTTAATTCTAAATCAATATCACTATCCAAATCAAATTCATCAAGTTCTAAATCCTCAATAGATTCACTCAAGCTTTCTATGTTGAGTTCCTCTAGGTCCATAGTATCATCCAAGTTAAACTCATCAATTTCTAAGCTACTATTAGATTCCACTGTATCCTCTTGAGCCACTTCTTCAAAATTATCTTGAGATAAATCAATCTCAGCTACTTCTCTACCTAAAATTGAAAACAATTCTACTAAGTCAGTTGGTAAAAATGGTTTTTTGATGGTTTTTGTAAAAGTATCATCCTCTTGGGCATTACGAGAACAGATATAAAGTGATTTCGAAAATGTGATTTTTTCTTTAATCTCAGATACTAAGTCAGGGGTATATACTGTATCATCTAGCACCAGTAAATCATAAAATTTTTCGCTAATGTCATCAATGCTACCTACAACTTCTAACTCATCTGAAGTCTTTTGCGCACTTAATGTAACGAGTTTATTAACAACTGGATTATCATTTACAAGGAGTATTTTCAAGGCTATTTCCTTAATTTTATTTCGCCTATATAGACGACTAAAGATTAAATCTATTTTATCTTTATATTGTATCAGAAAAAATTAAAAAAACATCTCCAAGACGTTAAATGCTTCTAACATTTCGGTTTTCACTATGAGCATCGTGGCAGTAAAAGTAGCAATCAAAACTCCAAATGCAACCATAATTTTAATTGGGAACCCTATAACTAAAAGGTTAAATTGTGGCATCGTCTTCATTAGCATTCCAAAAATTATATCGGCAAGCCAAGACAAAGCAATAATTGGAAAAGCAATCATAAAACCAACCATAAACATTCTTGAAGTAGCATGAATAATATAATTAAACAAATCTTCTGTCATTAAAAATCCACCTAAAGGTATAGATACTATAGATGCATCCACAAACATCAAAACCCAATGATGTAAATCAAGTGCAAGTAAAACCATAAGCCCCATTAATGACAAAAACTGAGATATTATCGGCATTGAAACACCTGTTTGAGGATCAATTGCACTGGCCATTGAAAAACCCATCATGAATGAGATTTGGCCACCTGCGAAAGTAATAACATTATATGCAAGAAGTAGTATTATCCCAACAACAAGCCCAAGCAGAAATTCACTTAATATCGCGACAAGGACGCTAACAAGGTTTATTTGTAAGGCTAATTCAGGCATAGATGGGTAAAAAACGATAGTGAAGAAAAAAGCCAAAGCAGCTTTTATAGTCATCGGAATATTTCGGTGGGAGAAGATAGGAACAGCTAAGAATAGAGCAGCAAATCGAAAAAAAAGGAGTAAAAAACTCACTATATTCTCTTCTTTAAGAACTTCTACCCATTCCATAGCATTAAATCTTATTCAAAGCTTTATTTTCAAGCTTATACACATGAGTACACATATGTGCTAGATTCTCATCATGTGTAACTAAAATCATTCCAGCATCTTCTTTTTGACAATACTCAAAGAAAAGTTTCATCACTTCGTTAGCTGTTTTTTTATCAAGATTTCCTGTTGGTTCATCTGCAAATATTATTCGTGGTTTTTTTGTTAAAACTCTAGCAATAGATACACGTTGTTGTTGCCCACCTGAGAGTTCTGTAACTTTTTGCTGAATGCACTCTTGGATATCTAAACGATTTAAAAGTTCATCATCAATACTCTGATCACTTAAAATTGCCGCTACTTCTAAGTTTTCATATGCAGAAAATCCTTTAAAAAGATAATGCGATTGAAAAACAAGGCCTAAAGAGTCTCTTTTAATTTCAGATAATTTCTTCTTATTCATAGTGTAGATGTCTTCACTAAATATTGCCACTTCACCGTTTTCAGGTTCTAAAAGAGAAGACAATATATGCAATAATGTGGACTTACCACTACCACTCATACCGATAATAGCTATTGATTCTCTTGATTCTAAATCTAAGTTTATGTTTGAGAATAGTTCGTATTCAAAAGTGTGGGAAAGGTTTTTAGCGGATAATAAATTCATAACTAGATTATAGCAAATGTAGGTAAAAATTTAGCAAAAAAAAAGGCCAAGACCGAAGTCCTAGCCTTTAGTTGAAAAAGAAAGAAATTAATCCTAAGGATTAACCCATTTGAGCAGCAACTTCTGCAGCAAAATTATCTTCAGCTTTCTCAATCCCTTCCCCAACTTCAAGGCGAACAAATTCTGTAATTTCAGCAGTACCGCCAAGAGCTTTAGCAGCTTTATCAATAGCTTGTGCTACTGTTAACTTCTCGTCTAAAACATAGTTTTGCTCAAGTAAAGCTTGTTCTTTATCTAAAGTCGAGTTATCAGAAATAAAACGAGCTAAAGATCCAGGAACAATTTTATCCCAGATTTTTTCTGGTTTACCTTGTTCTTTAAGAGTAGCTTTGATATCAGCTTCAGCTTGTGCTAAAACATCTTCAGTTAATTGACTCATAGAAATATACTGAGGTACATTTTTAAGAGGTTTTTTAAGACGAGCTAATTCTTCGTTATCTTTTTTGATAACTTCGATTCTTCCTATAGTTTCAGATGTAACATATGCAGCATCAAAATCTTTGTAAGAAAGTGTAGTTGGTTTCATAGCAGATGCATGCATAGCAACTTGTTTAAGAGTAGCTCTCATACCTTCAGCAGTTTTCTCAGAGTCACATTTTGCAGTAATAATTACAGCTATACGACTATTTGAGTGAATATAACCATTTAATGCCGTAGTTGCATCAGCAGCTAAAGTATTAAAACGTCTTACTTCAATCTTTTCACCGATTTTAATAACTTGCGCCGTAAAATCAGCACCAAAATCACTCGCCATAAATGCAGCAACATCAGCAGGTTGATTAGTAAAAACTTCTTTTGCAGAATTTTTTACTAGATTTTGGAAACCTTCATTTTGAGCAACAAAGTCTGTTTCAGAGTTAATCTCAATAACAGAAGCTTTTGAAAAATCATCAGCGATCATAATTCCAGCAAGACCTTCAGCAGCAACTCTATCTGCCTTTTTAGCAGCTTTAGCGATACCACGTGCTTTTAAAAGTTCAGTCGCTTTAACCATGTCTCCATCAGCTTCAACTAAAACTTTTTTACAGTCCATCATAGGAGCGTCAGTTGCAGAGCGAAGCTCTTTTACCATTGCTGCTGTAACTGCTGCCATTATGCTTCCTCTGTTGCTGCTGGTGCTTCAGTTGCCTCAGCTTCTACTGCTACTTCTTCAGTTTGCTCTTCTTCTTCAGCAGGTGCATCTCTAAGAGCTTTACCTTCATTAATTGCTGCAGTCATTTCACGACAGAAAAGTTGAATAGAACGGATTGCATCATCATTACCAGGAATTGGGTAAGTGATTAAATCTGGATCACAGTTTGTATCTAGTGGTGCAACAACTGGAATACCAAGACATCTTGCTTCTAAAACAGCAATGTGCTCTTTTACTGCATCAACAACAAAAAGCATATCTGGAAGTTTTTTCATTTCACGAATACCACCGAAATATGCTTCAAGTTTAACTTTTTTACGAGTAAGCATTAAAGCTTCTTTTTTCGTTAAAAGATCAATTTGACCATTTTCTTGCATCTCAGTAATAACATCAAGTTTACGAATTGATTTTTGAATAGTTGGGAAGTTAGTAAGCATACCACCTAACCATCTATTATCAACATATGGCATATTACAAGCGATAGCAGCATCTCTTACGGAGTTACGAGCTTGTTTTTTTGTACCAACAAAAAGAACAGTTTGTCCTTCAGCAGCAGCATCCATAACGATTGTATATGTGTTACGGAAATAACGTAAAGTTTTTTGTAAGTCAATAATATAAATATTCTTACGAACACCAAAAATATATTTTTTCATTTTCGGGTTCCAACGACGAGTTTGGTGTCCGAAGTGTACACCACATTCTAAAAGGTCTTTCATAGTTACCATAGGTAATCCTTAAGTGGCTTTTAACAAGCCAAGAGTTTTGTTAGTTAGTCTTTGAGAATGTCGGACGATTCTATCCTAATGAGGAAGTCGCACTAACTTTTGACATAATCTGTTAATATTTTAATATGCAAATACATAATAAAAATCGCGAAATTATATCCAAGTTTAGTTTAACTTATGCTTGAAGTGATTCTAACTCAGCTTGTACTTTTGCTACATGCTCTTTTACCCGTACCTTTTCAAAAACTGCTTTTACAATTCCTTCTGGATTAATAATAAGAGTAGTTCTTACTATTCCCATATATTCTTTTCCAAAGTTCATCTTCTTTTGCCAAACACCATATTCCTGCATCATATCCGTAGATTCATCACTTAAAAGTGTAATTCCAATATTTTGTTTTTCTATAAAATTTCTATGTTTTTTAGTTGTGTCTGCACTTACCCCTAAAATAATCGCATCCAAATCTGAGAAGTCTGGTGCTGCTAGGGTAAACTCACATGCTTCAGTTGTACAACCAGGAGTGTTATCTCTCGGGTAAAAATATAAAACTATCCATTTTCCCTTTAAGTCTCTCAAGCATATTTCTACATCATCTTGATTTGCTAAGCAAAATGCTGGTGCTTTATCATCTATTTTTATCAATCTATTTCCTTAAATTTTTAGTATACAAAGAGTAAGAAATATACCCATCCACCAGTTAACATAGTCATAGTAACACCTATGAAAGTCAACCATCCTGCACGCTTGTGTTTATTAAGCTGTAATTGTTTTTTTGCCATTAAAAGTGTTGTTGTCCAGATTATTAAAGTCATTACAGACACCATAATATGAAATATCAAAACTATGAAAGCGTAGTCATGTCCTACACCACTCCCTTCCATAAAACTTTTAAAGCCCCCAACAAAGCGAACACCAATTTCAAAAAATGTTAAAACTAAAACAGATACTACATATAACACAGCTTGTAAAAGTGCATGAAGTTTATAATTTTTCATTCTTGCTAAAAAGATAATCCCTAACATTAAAAAGGGTAAAGCTGCGACTATTAAACTTACTATATCCATAAATAAAGGAGCTCTCGTTCCAAAAAATCCTGGTAAATTCATTAACTCTAACATTCTAACCCTTATGCTTTTTTATTTCTTTGAGTGAAAGTATACCCAACACCCAGTAAAACTAATGATACCAAAACGACTATAGTTATCTGCTTTAAGTATGTATCAATTAACTCTTGATTTTCACCTATAAAGTAACCTAAACTTACAAGTATTAAAGCCCATATTCCAGCTCCTAAAGCTGTGTAGGTTGAAAATACTGCTAAATTCATACGGGATAATCCAGCTGGAATAGATATAAGCTGACGAATACCAGGAATCAGTCTTCCTATAAAAGTAGAAATTGCTCCATGCTTTAGGAAAAAGTTATCCATTTTATCCATTGATTCGTGACTAATAAAAAAGTACTTTCCATATTGCATTAATATTTTACGACCTAAAAGTAATGCAAGATAGTAGTTTATAAAAGCTCCTACCATAGAACCACCTAAACCACTTGCCAGAATAATCCCAAAATTCATATCGCCTTTTGATGCTAAATATCCAGCAGGAATTAGTACGATTTCACTAGGAAAAGGAATGAAAGAACTTTCAATCGCCATGAGTAAAAAAATTCCCATATAACCCCAGTCAAATATTAAGTCTACTATTGATTGTGCTATTTCTCTAATCATTTGTACTACCTACAACAATATCATCTATCATCTGTGAAGCCACATCTATACTCGCGTATTCCATGAGTGCTTTACTTTTACTCTCTAAGTTCACTTCAAGAATTTCTAAAAATCTAGCGTGTAATTTTTTACCTTCTCTCTCGCACCAACCAAGTTCATTATTTACTATAAACTTTGCATTATGATACTGATGATCACCTGCAGCGTATGGATACGGTACATAAAAAGCTGGACAGCCATTAGTTGTAAGTTCCCACAGAGTACTAGCACCCGCACGACTAACAGCTAAATCTGCTTGAGGTATCAGAGAATCTAATTCTTTTGTAAAACCATAAAGTTCGACTTCTACTCCTAGGTTTTCATACTCTTTTTTTACTCTATCATAATCACTTACACCAGCTTGGTGAAGTATCTTGATATTTCTAGATCTAAGTTCTTCACACACACTAAGAGCTAAATTATTAATTGCTTTAGCTCCATGAGAACCACCTAAAAATATTATAGTTTTTAGCTCAGTTCTTACTCTAGCAGTTTTGGAAAAAGTTTCTTCAACTGGATAACCTTTAATCGGTGAAGTAGCATCATACGCAGATATAAATCTCGTCGCATAAGGCTTAAGTAATCCGTTTAATCGACCTTCAACTGCATTTTGTTCATGAATAAATAATGGAATTTTTTTACTTAAACTTGCAAAAGATGCGGGAGCTGCAGAGAATCCACCCACACTGTATGTAGCTTCAATTTTATGTTTTTTCAAAATACTTCGAGAATTTAAAAATGCTTTAAATATTTTATACAGAGCTTTTAGTTTTCCTAAACCTTTTTGGTTAACAACACCTGTTGTTGGTAAAAAGTACACGTCACTAAACAAACTCCCTTGGGAGAAGTATTTTTGATCCTGACCATGAGTAGAACCTATAAAAATAACTTCGTGACCTTTCTTAACTGCTGAAGTTACAAGAGCTCTAGCTATCATCAAGTGTCCACCAGTGCCACCACCTGTTATACATAGTTTCATTTAATACTTCCCTCTTTTATCCATATCTGCTTTTTTTGAAGCCATTAAGACCATTCCTACACCTATAGAAGCAGCAAGAATTGCAGAACCACCATAACTCAGAAATGGTACAGAAATTCCTTTAATTGGGGTAATGCCACTAATCCCATAAGCATTTACTAAAAATGCGAAAGAAAGAAGTACTCCGATACCAATACTAAAGAGATAAATAGAGTCATCATCTGTACGGTTCGCTACTTTAAAAATTCTCTGTAGCATCCACATAAAAATAAACACGACAAAGAAAACACCAAAAAAACCAAACTCTTCTGCTACTCCAGCTAAGATAAAATCTGTATGTACTTCAGATAGAAATCCAAGTTTGAACGTTCCGTTTGCTATACCTGTTCCAAAAAAACCGCCATTATGGATTGCATTAAGGGAATGTCCTATCTGATAGGGTTCTACCTCCGTTGGTACACGAAGCTGCTCAGCAATAGATGCTGGAAACAGTTCGAGTACCGAGTTTTGGGCTAAAGCCCACCAAGACTTTATACGTAAGACTCTATGCTCAGCTGTTAAAATAAAAAAGATAAAAAATGTTAATACAGCAGAGAGAATACTAAAGAAAAATCTAAAACTACTTCCTGCAAACATAAGCATGAAAAGAAGGGTAAGACCAAGAACAACAACTTGACCTAAGTCACTTTGCACAAAAGCGATTACAAACATAGCTACTACAAAAACGAGAGCATAAGGGAAGAATCTTTTAAACTCATTGACAAGTCCCATATTTGCATGATGACCAAGTTTTCTAGAAAAACTCCATGCAAGGAAATACACAAAACCAATTTTAAAAAACTCTACTGGAGCTAAAGAAAATCCTGCTACTTTTATCCAACGCTTTGCTCCACCTACTGCGGGAACAATTGATTCTGGTAAAAATGGCATAGCAATCATAAGTGAGGCTGAACCAAGAAAAAGAAGAAATCCAATAGGTGTTAAATATTTATCTGGATCTAACTGTGCCAAAATCCAAATAACAGTTATACTCATAAGACCAAAAACACTTTGCCTCATTACAAAATGAAACTCGCTTACACCGAATAAAAGAGTAGTATATGTCGACAATGAATACGACAAAATAATACTCATCCCAATAAGGGTCGAGACAAGTGCAAAAAGTTTTCTATCTGCCATCTATTGTAACTTATTGATTTTTAAAACAAATTCAACTTCTGGTTGAGAGATATTTAACTCTTTTGAAATGGTTTCTAAACTAATCCCCTGTTTATACAATGAAAGAATTTTCTCATCATCATTTCCATTTACTGAATTAGGAATTGAAAACTGCTTTACTCCATTCTCAAGGGAAGATACACGTGATTCTATTTGAGAATCAATCGCTATAATATTTTCTTGAAGTTGCTTAAAACCAAGAGAAAGTGGTTGTACCATATCATACACACTTCGCTCTATCTCTTCATAAATCTCTTTATCGCTCATCCCTCGAGTATTTTGCTGGATTGACTTTTGTGTTTCGGTCATATTTTTTTTGAGATAATATATCTCACGATTGAGTTCTTCTGCCACTGAAGCAACCGAGTGAATGTTTTTGTTGTAGAGAGCATCTTTTGTGTAGACATAGTAAAGTAAGTATAAAATTATGCCTGCCATGCCAACTAAGATATATTCTACATTAAAATAATCTTGTATAGTACTTACGTCAAAATTCATTACTTCTTCTCTCTTGCTTCTCTAATTAAAACTCGCTCACGTGCTGTCATATATGCACCCCATTCTTTTTCATCTCTATCATGGATACGAGTGATTTTTGCTAAAGTCTCACTCTCAGCCTTAAAAAATACTCCAACATCACGTTTTGGGTGAACTGGCATTTCAATGCGACCATAGTATTGCACTCCAACTTCTAAAAGAGAGTCTGAAAGATTGAAATGCTCAAAACCTATTGAATCAATATGAGCTTCTACTGTAAGCGAAATTCTTACAGGTTCTTCATCTCTTAGAAACTGTTCTAGTGCATCAATTTTATTATGAAGTTCTACTATTAGATTTAAAAGTACTGGATCAGAATCAGAAGTTTCACCTCGTGCTTTAGCAAGTTTTAACCATTGGTTTATAGCATTATCTTCTGATTCACTTAGTTGATGGTATTCCCTCTCAAACACTTCTGCATTAAGATCGGCTTGAGAAAAAACTAAACTAATGGGAGCATTTACTAAACGAGCTTCCATTATACTGTCCTATCCAAAATGATGAGAATGAGAAAAGCAATACCTAAATAGCCGTTTATGGTAAAGAATGCCCTATCAATTTGTGTAAAATCTTTTCTAACAAGATAATGTTCATATGATAACATCACAGCACTAGCAACAACTCCAATAAATGCAAAAATTCCAAGTCCAGCGACCCAAACAAAAAGAGCCCAAAAAAGTACAGTTAGTATATGAAAAAATGATGAAATTAAAAGTGTAGCACTCGATCCGTACTTTGATGGAATAGAATGTAAATTATTTTCTTTGTCAAAGTCCATATCTTGGAGTGAGTACAATAAATCAAAGCCTGCTACCCAAAAAATAACTCCAAGACTGAGTATCACAGACCAATCTGTAATAGTACCAGTCACTGCTACAACTCCAGCTATTGGCGCGAGCCCAAGAGAAATACCAAGCACAATATGAGCTAAAGAAGAAAACCTTTTAAAGTAAGAATACCCACCCAACACTATCAAGATAGGTACACTTAAAATTAATGCTAAAGAGTTAATCATATATGCAACTGCTATAAAAACAAAAGCATTTACAAGAGCAAAAATTAAAATAGAAGAACTTCCTATTCGCCCATCAACGTTTGGTCTATTTTCAGTTCTAGGGTTAATCGCATCGATATCTCTGTCTACATATCGGTTTAAACCCATTGCAAAATTTCTCGCACTTATTGCAGCTAACACGCCCACAAAAAGTAGCCACCAACCAAACCAGCCATCGGCTGCAACAACCATACCTATAAAAATAAAAGGAAGCGAAAAAATCGAGTGTTCAAACATTACTAGTTCGTTAAAATCTTTTGCTTTTTGTATGATTCTTTCCAAGTTTTTACCTTTACAAATATCTAAAATATAATTTAGACTTATTTTATCTAAACTTGTTTTAAAATGATATAATTTGCTTATGAAAAAAGAGATTACTCAGTTAGCTATTATCGGTCCAACTGCCTCAGGAAAAAGTGACTTGGCAATAAATATTGCCTTAAAAATTGACGCATATATACTCTCTATTGATTCACTTAGTATCTATAGAGAGATAGATATTGTCTCCGCTAAACCTTCCAAAGAGGAACTATCACAAGTGAAACATTTTGGCATAAATGTTTTAAACCCTGATGAATATTTTAGTGTTGATATCTTTATAAATCTTTACAAAAACTTACTAGAGCAATGTAAAAAAGAATCTAAAAACTTAGTAATTGTTGGTGGTACTTCTTTTTATCTCAAGTCTTTACTTCAAGGTTTGTCCCAACTTCCTAAAATTACAAAGGAAATATCTCACAATGTTGCAAAAGAGCTTTCAAACTTAGCATCTTGTTATAATTTATTAAGTGACATAGACCCACAATACATGAAAAATATTGATAAAAAAGATAGCTACAGAATTGAAAAAGCTTTACTCATTTATAGAGCATCTCAGCTTTTACCTACTCAGTGGTTTGAACTTCACCCTCCTAAAGCAATCATAAAGGATTTAAATATTTTCAACATTGATGTCTCACGAGATACCCTCAGACAAAGAATTACTTCAAGAACTAATAAGATGATAGACCTTGGTCTGATAAATGAAGTGTGTTACTTAGAAAAAAAGTATGCAAGATTAGCACATTCGATGGGAAGCATAGGAATAGTTGAAGTACTAGAATACTTAGATGGAAAAGTCACAAAAGAAATAATGCTCGAGAATATATCTACACATACTGCACAACTTGCAAAAAGACAGCAAACATTTAATCGCACACAATTTAACAACATCACATCAGCTCCACTACATGAACTAGAGAAGATAATACTTCAAAAATTGTAACCCTATTGTAGTCACATTATGCAATAATGTAACTAGCAATCCATCTTAGGATTAAAAAGGATACAAAATGAATGTGAAAAATTTTGTTAAAACGGTCTCAACCTACTTCAAATCAGAGAAATGCTCTTCATCAAATGAAAAAAAATGCATGAAAAACCTTCTTAAAAAACTCAAAGAGAAACGACTTCAAATTTTAAAACAAATAAAAAAAGAAACGAATAAAAAAATATTAGTACAACTTCAAGAAGATCGTGAAATTATATCCATACAAATAAAAAAAGGTAAGAAAATTATTAATACACTCAAAGAGAAAAAAAACAGTAACTAGTTATAAGTACTCTTTTCGTTTAGTATTTGTTCTCAATAAAACTAGTAAAAATATTCTTTCACGCAATAATTTAATATAATCTATGCTAGTATTAAATTATGAAGAAAACTACATCTTTGGAAAATTTAAATACTTTTATTGAATTAATTCCTGACTTGGCATTTTTTAAAAATGTTGAAGGGATATATACTCACTGTAATGATTCATTTTCAGCCTATAAAAAATTAAATAGAGCTGATATTATCGGTAAAACAGCCTTTGATCTTTATTCACATAAAGATGCCACTGAATATGTGAAAATAGATAAGAATGTTTTAGCAAATAGTAAACCTCTTAACACTATCCATAACTTTAAAAGAGAAGATGGTTTCTTTGATTATTTTAAAGTAAAGCAACAAGTTATTTATGACGATAAAAAAAATCAATTAGGAATCTTTTACATAGCAAAAAATATTACCTTACAAAAACAATATGAATTTATCTACGAAGATACTCAAGAAATACTAGAATATATTACAAAGAATGACAACTTAAGCAATATGCTAGAAAAGATTGTAAATACAGCTGAAAGTCGAATTAATAATTCTATATGCACGATTTTAATACTTAATGAAACTAAACAAAACCTTCTCTTAGGATCAGCTCCAAGTCTTCCTGATTATTATAATGAAGCTATTCATGGCATTGCCATTGGAGAACAAGTTGGTTCTTGTGGAAGCTCTACCTTTAAAAAAGAAAGGGTAATCATTGAAAATATTGATGAACATGAAAACTGGCAGTCTTACTTACCATTAACAACTAAGGCTAATTTACACGCTTGTTGGTCTGAACCTATATTTTCATCTGAGAATGAGATACTAGGTAGTTTTGCTATTTATAACCAGAAACCAAAAAAACCAAGCGAATTTGAATTAAAGCTAATTAGTTCTTACGCTCATTTAGCTTCTGTTGCAATAGAGAAAGAACAAAATCATAAAAAATTACTATCAAGAACACAAGAGATAGAAAGACAAAATATACTTTTAGCATCTTTAGCTACAAAAGATTACCTAACAGGTTTATATAACCGTTCTAAGCTAGATGAAGTTCTAGATAAACAGATGAAACATTCAAAACGATATAGTAACACTTTTGGAATTATCCTTCTTGATATTGATTATTTTAAAGCAGTAAATGACAAATATGGACATCAAACGGGGGACGCTGTACTATGTGAGTTTTCAGATTTATTAACAGCTTGTTCTCGAGAAACTGATATAGTTGGAAGATGGGGTGGCGAAGAATTTCTTATTATTGTAGATAATATCAATAAAGAAAATATTATGAAATTAGCTGAAAAATTAAGATTAGCAGTAGATGAGCATGAATTTGCTTTTGTAAAGCATAAAACAGCAAGTT
Source organism: Sulfurimonas sp. (assembly GCF_047622445.1). Lineage (GTDB taxonomy): Bacteria > Campylobacterota > Campylobacteria > Campylobacterales > Sulfurimonadaceae > Sulfurimonas. Next base: position 93,134 of record NZ_JBLHOE010000001.1, on the reverse strand, counting down.
TTGGTATTACACTCTACTCAAATGACGATAAAATGAATGAGTTGGTTTCAAGGGCTGATAAAGCTCTATACAAGGCAAAACATAGCGGTAGAAACTTGGTTAAATATTTATAACTGACAAATATCAGTATAAGTTTCTTTTCTTCTATCTCTAAGTAAACCCCAATACTCTCTCTTCTTTGCATTATCTTTTAAATCAAACTCAGCGTAGATAATCTCTTGCTTTTCACGTGATGCTTCTGCTATTTTTTTTCCTGCATAGTCTGTTATGAACGATGAACCATAAAATGTAAGAGAACAGCTTTTTCCTACTTCTTTACCAATTCTATTTGCTACAACAACAGGTACTGTATTTGTAGCAGCATGGCCCATTTGAACTCTTTGCCAATGATCTTTTGAATCAAGACCAATTTCAGGTTCACTTCCTATAGCTGTTGGGTAAAAAATAATCTCTGCACCTTTGAGAGCTAAGGTACGAGCACTCTCACAAAACCATTGATCCCAACAGATTCCTGCACCTATTTTTGCATACTTTGTATCCCAAACTTTAAAACCAGTATCTCCAGGTGTGAAATAAAATTTTTCTTCATACCCTGGTCCATCAGGGATATGTGTTTTACGGTAATTATCCATTACTTCACCGTTTGCATCTATAACGACTAAAGAATTAAAATAATTTGCTTGTGCTTTTTCAAAATAACTTACTAATAAAACTACATCTAACTCTTTTGCAAGAAGAGAAAATTGCTGTATTAGGGAATTATTTTTGAGAGGTCTTGCAAGTGAAAAGTATTGTGGGTCCATATCTTTACAAAAATATGGAGTCTCAAAAAGTTCTGGTAAAAGTATAATCTGTGTATCGTTGTGAGCTGACTCTCGAACTAAATTAATAGCTCGAGAGACATTTGAGCTTCTATCTTCACTCATACTCATTTGAATTGCAGATACTTTTACCATTACTTTGTAGACTAACCTCTACCAGTTATGTCTATAAGGTGAAAACCAAATTGTGTCTCAATTGGGCCATAAAGAACTCCAACATCTCCACTAAAAATAGCCTTATCAAACTCAGGAACCATTTGTCCAGGTCCAAATTTACCTAGATCTCCACCATCAGCTTTTGATGGACAAGAAGAATTTGCTTTTGCTGCATCTCCAAAATCTAATCCTGCTTCTATCTCTGCTTTCACTTCATTACATTTTTCTTCTGTGTCTACTAATATATGTCTTGCTGTTGCCCATGCCATTTTAATGGTCTCCTTAATGTTTATCTATGAAATTTTACACTAAATTCCTAAATCTTGCTTTACTTGAGTAACTATTATTTCATCTTCAGCCAAATCAACCCATTTAAATTGACTACCACTCTGTGTTGAACCTTTGAGTAGGTCTCCACTTTTTCTAAATTTTAAATCTAAGTTTGCTATATCAAACCCACTTGTTGTTGTTACAAACTTATCCAATCTATCAGAAGAATTTTGATTTGTATAAAGATAACAATAACCCTTTAAACCTGTCCTGCTTACACGACCTCGTAACTGGTGAAGTGTTGAAAGACCTAATCGTTCCGCCCCAACAATTACAACCGTACTAAGTCTTGGGAGTGATATACCAACTTCTACAACAGTAGTTGCTATTAAAACACTTCCTTTTTCTCTAAAATCTAAAAGAACCTGTTCTTTGTCTTTATCTTTTCCATGTGTAACATATACATTCTCAAAGTTTTTTTCCCAGTACCCACGTGCTTCATCAATACTTTGATATTCAATCATTTCACTTTTTTCTACTAAAGGATATACTAAAAGAACTTGATTACCTTTATCTACTTCACAACGAATACGTTCTAATAAGTCAGCAAAATCACTTTTATGAATTACATTACTTGTTATATCTTTAGTAAATGGCGTAGATGTGATTAATGAAACATCAATATTTGCTGTTTCAATCATCGCTTGTGTTCTTGGAATTGGCGTTGCTGAAAACTGAAGAAAATGAGGCTTGACTTCACCATTACTAACTAACTTTTCAAGTAAATTTCTCTGCGCAGTACCAAAGCGATGTTGTTCATCTACCATCACTAAATCAGCTTTTGGTAATTCTCTATAGAGTAAGGCATGTGTGCCAATAATAAAATCATATTCACTTAAGTCCATTTTCTTACTTTTGTTCGTAACTAAGACACTCTTTAACATTGGTAGGTGAAGTTGTGCTTCTTCAAAGAGCTGTTTTGCAAGTATAGTTGTCGGAGCCATTAAAATCGAACGACTAGGAGTCATCATAAATGCAGATGCTAAAATGACCATCGTTTTTCCACTACCAACATCACCTACAATCATTCTTTTTGAAGCGACATCTTTTGCAAAATCTACTTTAATATCTTCAATGGTTTGTATCTGCTCTGGAGTTAATGTAAAGGGAAGAGTTTTCGCCCACATATCGTAAGTGCATTCTTTAGACATACTTGCTTTAAAATATCGTCTTTTTCCAGCTAGGAGTTTCATATAGACATATAACTCAATGTACTTCAGTGCACGTACAGATTCTTCACTCAAATCTTTATTCTCTAAGAGTGAATCATTAGGATTATGAAGCTTTAATACTTCTTCTATAGCATCACTTTCTAAGCCCTCAGATACCAAATTCTCATACGTTAAATACTTTGAGATAAACCTTCCCATTACATCATTACGAAGAGCAGATTTATACTTTGGTGTGATTGCCCCAACAGTAGTTATTTTTCTTGGCATTGACATACTACAAGACCCAGTTTTACACTCAATCATCCCATAATAATAATCTCTTTCTCCAACTTTAAATTGGTGCATCGCATATGATTTTGGACGAAATATAACGCCATTCATGCTATGTCCAAAATTATGAGCGAAGAAAGTTATTTGAATAGAATTTTGAGCTCGAAAAACAGATTCTATCGTTGCATCAATGAGTTGATTTTTATGTGTTTGAAGTGTATCATGAAGACGAAAATCTTCATAAGAATGAGGAATAATTAAAGAAAGTTCAGCCCAAGAGCTGATACCTAATTTAGAAAATTTTGTTTGTATGTCTTTTGTGAGTTTCATAGCTTAATTATACTCATAAATCTATACTAAGTAAATAACTTTGCAAAATGACATATTTTTATTATCCATCATTTGTAATTGCACTCATTCATTCTTTTAAAATATCTTCATATTTTTCATTATTGATTTAACATGTTCTAGCTGTATGAGCAAAAATATAGCTTGATAACAAGAGAAAGTAGAGATTCCATTCACAAGGATGTAATTCGGAACGTAATTTAAATTAGTACCATTCACAACTGGGTGTAATTTCTTTACCATGTGCCTTACCAAGTAAAACTTGCTAAGGCACTAAACATTTACTTTCTTATAAACTCAATTTTAAATTAGGTAACAGTAAACTTGATTGTAGATACAAAGACAGTTTGTCTAAAAATAAATCTTGGTTAAAATTAAATCCACTTCTTAAACCAATATCTATTTGACCAAGAAATACATATCCAATATTATCTGCTTCATTTCCCAATGCTTCATCATACCCTACGCCATCAAAATGTGCACACTGGTAAGGGGTTACTGAATCAAACCATGTTTCATAACTTTTTTTATATACGCCGGAATCATTTACTGACTCAATCACTGATATAACTTGACTTGAATCAAATATAAATTCATACTTCAGCATTTTTAAATATTCTTCATTTAAATTTAAGATTGGATCAGGAACACTTACTGGGTATTCGGCATACATTGAACAGTTTTCAAACCCTTGAGTGTATAACTGATATATATTTGAATCTAAATTATTGAGGCTAATTGAATCAACAAAGCTAAACTTATTATTAATATTTTTATATATATTTATATCTGGATTATCTGAAATAATCCCATTCCCTGCTGTTAATGAAAAAATGATTTTATACAACTGTTGCATAGATATCATTTCCCCTGTTCCTTCCAAATAATAAAATTCGTTATCCTTTTTATTATTCCAAGTGTCAATATCAGCATCTAAAATCTTTGTACCACCACAACTAGCTTTTACATACTCTCCATTTACTGAATAAAGTTCTTTTGATGGAGCAAATGGGTATACATTTGCAATATTTCCTATGCTTGTATCAAATCTATGCTTTACCGTTATACGGTACTGTTTTGTATTCTTGTTTTGTTCACTTTCAGTTTCCCATTGGGAAGACTCAGAATCTAAATTTGTAAGAAGCTGTTTGGTTTTTGTTATTATCTTTGCCAATGGATCTGCTTGTGATAAATAAGCTGATATAAATTCATGACCACTATCTCCAGATGCATTTGGACTCATACTTCCTGGGATGAAGTTTACTATAGGGTCAACAGAAACTAAATCTGTTGATAAAGTCACATAGTCACCTTTAGTAGCCTTTACAACACTTGCGGGAGATGCAACTTGTAAGTTTGCAAAGTAATTTTGGTATTGGGTTGGAGCTATTATGTCATGAACACGATTAGCAAACAAGCCTCCTTGTGAATGTGAGATTAATAGTACTTTGTGGGAAAGTTTAAAACTTTCATTATAATATTTTTGCCACATCTCATTAACATTTCCTTGTTCCCAACCTCTGGTCAATGGTTCCATGAGTGCTTGTGAAGAAACAGCACTGATTGTCAAAATAGAACTTCCTCCTGTTAAAATTGCCATAACAGTAAAAAATTGATAATTATTCACTTGTCCTGCTGCTTTTAGTTGATAATATGTTTCTAAGACATCAAGCATAGTGCCTTGTCCCCAATTGTATTGGAGTTTAACTTCTCCATATTTCGCTTTTAGGTTTGGATTGTTTTTTATTATAAATGGATTAATAATTTCTTTATTCATTGCTTTAATGCTATCATCTGCACTTTCTGGACTATTCCAAACACCATTACCAAAATAAATGTCTGTTTTACACTCATTGATCGCTTGAGCATAAGCCACGTTCAAGAAAATATAAATTGTTGAAATTAATATAAATATTTTTTTCATATTATTCTCCTAAACTATCTATATTTATTTGACAGTTATCAATACTTTCACTACGTCCATTAAATATACTTCCGCTTAATGCAGCGTTATAAGAAAATTTTTGCTCTATTCTTTCTCTAGTATTATGAATTTTTTCTTTTATTTCAGAATCATTAAATACTTTATTTTCTTTTCTCCATTTACCAGCTTTTAAACTTTCTTGAATTGCTGCATTAAAATCTGTTTCATCAAGGTCTATAATTCTTTGATTAATATCTTTTTGTTTTTGATGGAACCAATAATATTGACAATCAATCGCATCGTTCGAATATCTTTTACTTTCAATAAATGGACTTTCAAGTATCTTCTGAGAAGCCCAAGCATATTGCATAGCTATAGCTGTTTTAGTTTTAGGAAATTCTAGGTCTTGTGCAAATCTTTTTATAACATATATCTCTACATCATCCCGAACGCCATTATCATTAGAGTCTATTCCAAGAAGAGTAGAGTTGTTTATAGTTGGGTCTGGTTCAGGTGGAAGTTTATAACCGTTTATCTCTTTGTATACAGTTATTTGTATTTGTGCTGATGTTTGATTATTCAACTTTGCTTGTAATGTTGTTGTTCCTTCACTTAAAGGTGTAATTATATTATTAGATACAGATATAACTGAGTTATTGCTCATTATCCATTCTACATCTTGAGTTACATCTTGAGTTGAGTTATCATCATAACTTGCAGTTACATTTATATCTGTTTGGTTGTTTTCATTTAGTTGTATATTTGATTTATTGAGTGTTAAACTTATAACTTGCACTTGAATGTCTTCTACATTAAATGAGTATTTGATTTCTTTCGTTTTAATACTACATGCATATCTATATAAAAAACATTTTTCTACATCATCATAAAAATATGAGCATATCTTTTGTGCATACTTTTGAAATCTAGTTTTATTTTCGTTAGAGAAGTCCTGTAGTTTTATTTTTTTTACTTTTACATTGTACCTAGCATTTAGTAATGCTTCATTAGGGGTAAAAATGAAAGTAGTAGCATTTTTAATAGTTGTAGTACCATCAATCATGACGTTTTTAGTATTTTCTATTTCCCTTTTTAAAACTATAGTATTCTTTTTTATAGATTTTTCATCTATATTTAAATCAAACTCTATTTCTATGCTTGTGTCATTTGCTACAAATTGAGTTAAATTGTCTGGAGATACAGAAACTAAATGTTCTTGGCTAAAACCACTTTGAGCGTATGCACTCATTGAAACACTAAACATTATAAATAACTTTATAATAAGTTTAAACATTGAAATCCTTTTTTTGTGATAAAAAAATTATATCATGTTTTTTTATATTGAAACTTAATCCTATATAATATAAATAAATAGATTATGTATATTAGGGCATATTTGATGTTGATTTAATTAGGAGGAGGATAGATTAAAGGTTTAGAAAGTAATAATCCAAACCTTGTTGACTAAAGAAAATAACTATTTTGTAACTATTGCAAAACTTAGGTCTAAAATCTCTTTATGTTTCGTGATAAACTTATTCAAATCTTTGAGAGTTAAGGATTCTATCTTTTGTAATTCAATTTGTGAATGACCAAGCTCTTGACCTTTATAATACTCCATAAAAGTACGGTTAAGTCTTTGATTCATTGTCTCAACTCTTAGTGGCTCACTTCCAAGTAAAAACTTCTTGGTCTGGTCTAACTCTTCTTGTGTCACACCTTTTTTTACAAACTTAGCGATCACTTCTTTTACAGTCGCTTTAGCTTCTTCCATTGACTCTAATTTTGTTTGTAAATACCCTGTCATATATGAACTTGATTTTGTAACACTGACTCTTGCATATGCAGAATACGCAAGTCCACGTTTTACACGTATCTCTTCCATAAGTCGGCTTCCAAAACCACCAGTACCTAAGATGTATGTAGCAACTCTTGCTTTATAGTATTCTTCATCGTCTGCTTTCATATTGTACGGTGAACCAAAGTAAACATACGCTTGTTCAGTTTCTTTTAGGAGAACGCTATCTTTTGCATTTTCTACAACTTCATAATTAACAACTTCTTCACTTCTACCCTTGTAAAGCGTAGAAATTATTTGTGCTGCCTTTTCTTTTACAGCTTCAATATCTACATCTCCACCCAAAATAACAATCAACTTAGAGCTAATTAAATTCTTTTGAATAAAACTTTTTATATCTTTGAGTTCAATACTCTCAATACTTTCAACTGTTCCAGAAGAGGGATTAGCTAAAGGTGTGCCCTTAAAAAGGATAGACTTCAATTCATTCGAAGCTATATAATCAAAGTCATTCTCTTTTCTACTTAAAGCACCTATAGTTGTAGTTTTTACTTTACTTAATGCATCTTCGGTGAAGTTAGGATCTGCTAAGAGTGATGCAAAGTAACCTAAGGCTACATCAAAATTCTCAGTTAACGAACCTACTTCCAATACAAAAGTCTCTGCACCTGTTGATGCAGATATATGAATAGCCTGAGATTCCAATTGCTCTGCGAAAGCATATGAACCAAGTTTTTTTGTACCTTCATTCATTACTCTAGCAGACATCTTTGCAAGACCTGCTTTGTCTGTATCTGTAATACTTCCAGCATTTGTGAAAGTAAATTGCATAGTAGCAAGTGGAAGTCTTTTATCTTCTTCATAAATTAGAGGTATTTTTAAACCGTTTGTCTCAATGTATTGTATTGTCGCTGCCATAATTATCTGTCCTAAAAGTAGTAGTGTTAAAAAGTATCTCATTACAGAAACTTTAATGTTTCGTATGCAGTGTTTCGTACTGCTGGTATTTCGCCAATATCTTGAATAAGATGAACCATTTCTTCTTTTGCCATGGAGTATGCTGCTCCTGCTGAGCTTACAACATTTTCTTCCATCATAGTTGAACCTAAATCATTCGCTCCAAAACGTAAAGCCATTTGACCAATATATGGACCTTGTGTAACCCAAGAACTTTGTATATTTGGTACATTATCAAGATAAAGTCTCGCAACTGCAAGAAGTCTTAGATAACGATTTGAAGATGGTTTTTCCATATCTGGAATCAAAGCTAAAAGTTCAGTATTTTTTCCTTGAAAACTCCACATGATGAAAGCTCTAAATCCGCCAGTCTCGTCTTGAAGATTACGGACCATTTCAAAATGATCTACGATATCCTCATCGGATTCAACTGTTCCGTACATCATTGTAGCAGTACTCATAATATCTAGCTTATGCGCTTGACGATGAACGTTAACCCAAATTTCTGCATCAATTTTTTTAGGTGCAATAATATCGCGTACTTTATCTGAGAGTATTTCAGCTCCAGCACCAGGAATGGAAGCAAGACCCTTAGCTTTAAGTCGAGATAGAACTTCTTGGATTGTAATACGAGAAACTTTAGCGATAAAGTCTAACTCAATAGAAGAGAAACCATGAATAGTAATACTTGGATATTTCGTGTGTATATGTTCCACTAAATCCTCGTACCATGCTATCTTTAGTTTAGGATGAACTCCACCTTGAAAAAGGATTTGTGTTCCACCAATTTCTAAGAGTTCATCTATCTTTGCATCTATCTCATCAAATGTAAGTACATAAGCATCCGCATCTTTTTCATGTCTATAAAAAGCACAAAATTTACAATCTACCCAACAGATATTTGTATAGTTAATATTTCTATCGATTACAAATGTAGTGATACCTTTAGGGTGAAGTTCTTTTTTTCTAGCACTTGCCATTTTTCCAAGTGTATTTAAGTCAGCATTTTTAATTAAATCAAGTGCTTCTTCTTTTGTTAGTCTTTTATGCATGTTCCAGCTTTTGTTGTGATTTTATCCATTGCCATATTCATTTTTTTAATTTTTTGAGGAGCATTTAGAATATGTCTATTCTCTAACCATGAGCCATCTCTATAAGCCATTTTTACCTTAGAGTCAGTATCCATATATACTAAAATTCTAATCGGTAAATCAAGCCCTACTTTCATATCTTGCTGCATTAAAGCAGTTCCAAGTTTTGGGTTACCAAAAATTACCATCTTTGATTCATTTAACTTCATATCTACAGACTTTGCATTTCCATGATGATTAATGATTGCAAAAACACTTAAACCCTTTGCTCTTACAATATTTTTTATATTGTCTACTGTTGTGTCAACATTACATGAACTTTCTTTTACAATGATATCATTCGCGATTAAGCTCATCGATAACGACAATAGCACTATAAGTTTTTTCATTACTTCCAACCTTCATTTCGTGGATTTGTTCGTTTTTTCTTAAAGAATTGTAAATAGATACCATATGCAACTAAAATACTAACTAAAATACCTATGATAACTTGGAACCATGCAGCTATATTAAGCGATTTGTTAACAATATTTTTATGCATTTTATTATCTATATTTACCTCTGTCATATCAGCTATATGCGTCAGTGCAGATACTCCAAGATTCCCTTTTGGTATATCTTGATGGCATGAAAAACAAACACCACTACGATCGAGTTTATCACGTTGTGCTTTACTAAGTGGACCTGAGAGTGTCCAATGATGTCCAACAGTTTGCAGTTGTGTTCCATTTTCATCCAAAAATTTAGAATAATCATATTTTAGATTTGCAATAGCTGGCATTTGTTCATCTACAATAGTAGGAAGGATCTTTCCGTCTACTGTCATAATGTCTGTAATTGTAGTTAAAGATGGATCCATCGTACTTTTACTTCCACCTATTCCCATTCCCATTGCCTTAGGCATAGTATGACACGACTCACAAGAACGTCCCTCTTTTGAGATAGTGTGAGGTTGAATAGGTGCCATATCTATAGCATTTTGTCCTTCTTCACCAGCACCTTCTACATTTTTGACTTTGTAGATATGATTTTTAAGTAATGCTTTTCCATCTTTACCTATCACTGTAATCGTTGTTTGGCATCCTGGTACTGTTGGCGAAATTCTTCCTTCACCATTTTGTGCGAGTGGTGGATCTTCAAAGCGCATAAAACTTCTTGTCTCTGTAACTGCACCATCTACAAGATACTTTCTCATATCTTTCATCCCACCAGTTTTACCATGGATATCATGGTCATGTGAAGCTTTTAAATAGTCTGGATTTTGTTTACCTTTTGAGTAATCAATCTTAACATGGCAACCATAACATTGAGGTGCCCATGCAGCATGGCACGCATAACATTCCATCTCCTCTGTATGAGAAGAGATGCTATCCATTGCAAGAAGACCTTTAGGAGAAAGCTTGTCTGTCTCTTTAAGTTTCTTCAGTGGTGTAAGCTTTATGTCTTTTCCACTTGCAAGATGCATAATAATATCCGTGCCATCTTTGACAGCATGTGTTAAAGGATTTCCACGAGCAGTTATAAGGTAACCGTCTCGAGGTTCATTGTAGCTACCTTTTTTAAGATACTCAGCCATAGTTTTTGTTACACCTCGAGCAACGCCCGTTGCCTGCGTTGTGTTAAACTCATCTGAAAACCCAAGTGGTAATTCCCAAGGATACATTTTTGTAGTTCCATGACAATCTTGACACTCTACTTCAACAGCTGCAGCATTTGCTCCACCTAAGAAACCATCACCGTGCATATCATTGGATGTATGGCAATCTTGGCATAACATCCCTTTTTGAAAATGGACATCTGATTGCATGTGCATATAGCGTTTTGTATGTAATTTTGGTTGTCCACTTCCTTCATCATCATATGGTGAATTATATGCTTTTTCCATTAAACCTTGGTAAGATACACCAATACGCTTTCCACGATTATGACACGTAGAACAAGTCTCAACTGGGATTCCAGAGTATTCAACATCGTGTACTTTTACTTTTGCATCTCGAGATGATTGGATAGCATGTACGAGAAGGTGACCTTTTTCTTTTTTGTTAATAGACTTATCGCCACCTTCATAGTAACCTTCATTTGAGTAAGGAATATGACAAGATGCACAGCCAATTCCTCTAAAATCACCTCTCTTTTGACGACCTTTTGAACCTGTATGACAACGTAAACACTCTTGGCGAAGATAAGTATAAACTGCTAAAGATGGGTCTTTTTCAACCTCTTCAGCTGTTGGAGCACGAGGAAGTTCTTTCATTTCACTAGGAAATGCTTGAGGTTCCATCAAGGCCAACTTACTCATGTATGCTTTATATTTATCAGTACCAAGACGTTTATGCGGATCATCAGGATTTTTTGTTTTGTAATTTCCTATATCATGGTTGTAGCCATTTTTTCCACCAAAACTCCAAAGTGCACCTTGAATTTTTCCCTGTTCTGTCATCATCAAAGAATTCATCTGAGCACTTACTTGCTCTTGGTGACACATTCCACAGGTATTTTGATTTATCCATGTAGATCCAGGAGCGGGATAAAACTCTTTAGGACCTTCATTTTCTTTAAAATACTTTACTGTTCCCTTATGGGCATATTGCTTACTTTTTTGCGTAGGAGTACCGCCATGACAAACGATACAGTCATTACCTTCATGTCCAGCATTTTTTGCAACTTCTAAAATAGCCTGCATCATGCCAGAACTTCCATGACGAATATGTTCTAGACCTTCATGACATTTTATACACTGGTTAGCCCCAAAGAGGTATGTGCTAAGAAGTAAGAAAAGTAACGCAGTTTTCATTAATTACTCAGGTTTATCTTTAGAAATAGCATCTAAAACACCATTTATAAATTTAGGGGACTGTTCTGTTCCAAAAGCTTTTGTAATTTCAACTGCTTCATTAATAACAACAGCAGAGTCAAGTTCACCGAAAATAATTTCATACGAAGCAAGTCTAAGTGTAGCTCTTTCAATAGTACCAAGTCTTTCAAAGTCCCATTCTTTTAAGTGTTTAATAATTGCTGCGTCACAAGTTTCAATATTTTCCATTACACCTTCATACAGTGCTAAGGCAAAGTCTTTTTGCTTATTACGAATCTTTTTTTCTTCTAAGATTTCTGCTGTATGTTCTGCAATATTTCCATTTCCTAAATCATATGCGTAGAGCAGTGAAACTACTGCCATTCTTGCGTGATGTCTAGTTGCCACTACAGAGTCTCATAAAGATCAAGTAATTCGATGATAACTGTCATTGATTCAAAACCTTTGTTTCCAGCTTTTGTACCAGCTCTCTCGATTGCTTGCTCGATTGTGTCAGTAGTAAGTAAACCAAATGAAACAGGTTTTCTATGTGCTAATGACACAGAAGCGATACCCTTAGTAGCTTCAGCAGATACATAGTCAAAATGTGGTGTAGCACCACGAATAACAGCACCTAAAGCACATATAGCGTCATATTTTCCACTTGCTAAAAGTTGATCAATTACCATTGGTAATTCATATGCACCGGGAACTAAAACATGAGTTAAATCTTCTTGATTTCCACCATGACGAGAAAATGCATCTTGAGCACCTTCAACTAATCTATCTACAATAAAATGATTCCATCTTGTACTCACAATCGCAATTTTCTTGCCATTTACTACTTTTAACTTACCTTCAACTAAATTCATATTTATATTCCTTAATTTTATTTCATAAAATGAAGGGAACCCTTCATCTATTATCACAGTACTGGAAGTAATTCCGCTACTTACGCTAAAACCGCTTGGGTCACTAAAGCTTCTCTTTTTACAAAAGAGAGATTATATTGCTTGTATTTTTTTAATTTTTGCTATTAAAGCTTCTTGTGTTTCAAGTGTTACCATATTTGGTCCATCACTAAGTGCACACGCTGGGTCAAAATGTGTTTCCATGAAGAAACCATCAACACCAACTGCTGCTGCGCCAGATGCTAAGTAAGGAACCATAGAACTATCTCCACCGGTTTTTCCATTCTCAGCTGTTGGCATTTGTACAGAGTGCGTTGCATCAAAAATAACTGGTGCAAATTTTCGCATAGTTACAAGATTTCTCATGTCAACAACCATATTTCCATATCCAAAAGAGTTTCCTCTCTCACATAAAAACACACCATGTTTAAGTGAGTTTTCATACGTAGCTTCGTTACATCCACGAGTTTGCAGTACTTTTAAAACTGGGTACTCCATCGCAGAGCCACTAAGAAACTGACCTTTTTTAATATTAACAATTTTATCTGTTTGCGCACACGCCACTAACAGATCTGTTTGTCTACATAAAAAAGCTGGAATTTGCAGCATATCCGCAACTTCTGCAACTTGCTTTACCTGCGTAGATTCATGCACATCTGTAACAATTTTGTATCCAAAGTCATCTTTAACTTTTTGCAAAATTCTCAAACCTTCATCAATTCCAAGACCACGGAAGCTCTCCAGTGATGTACGGTTTGCTTTGTCAAAACTAGCTTTAAAATAGAAATCAATCTCAGAATCGTTTTGATACTGCTCTAAAGATTTAGCTATTTTAAAAATATTTTCTTCACTCTCAATAACGCATGGTCCTGTCAATAATGTCATTCTTTACCCCTTGAAAAATAGAAAATGATTATATCATAAAGCAATTAACCTCTACTTAGACCTTGCAACCATGATACCAGCTAAAATAATTAAAACAATTCCTATACTTGTAATTGCATCTGGAAAAGTATCCCCCAAAAGCATTCCTACAGCGATAGAAAAGACGATATTTGAATAACTTACAGCCCCTACAATTCCAGCCTTTGTTTCACCATATGCTTTAGTCATAAGTAGTTGAGAAATCGTTGCAAAAACTCCCATCCCAATCACGTAAAACCAAACTATTCCTTGTGGCATAATGAATGTGCCAAGCATAAAATCAAGTTCTGGCATATCTAAATACGGCGAGACCATAAACAAAATAACAGGCCCGATTGTTCCAATTCCCATAAAAGAAAGTACTATAGCGCGAGTATCATAATAATTTTTTAGCTCACGAATAGATGTATATGCTAAAGCTGCACCAACACCAGAAAATATTCCAAGCACATCATACTTTGAGAGTCCAATACTACTAGGTTGTGTAATAAACAAAATTCCTATAAAGCCAACTCCTATCGCTGCCCATGCTTTTAAAGATAATTTTTCTGACAAAAACATCCAAGCAAATATAGCTGTAAATATAGGTGAAGTTTTTGAAAATGTCATAGCATCCCCAAGTGGAATGTGTGCAATGTTATAAAAAAAGGCGAGTAATGCTGTAAAGCCCATAAAACCACGAAAAAAGAGTAAGAATGGCTTTCCTCCTTTGTTTTGTAATGGTTTTTTAAGAACTGCAATTCCTACTAAAATCACACCTGCAATATTTCTAAAAAACACAACTTCAAGTGAAGGCATATATGCACTTGCTATCTTTGCAAAGGCGCCCATTATTGCAAATGTAAAAGATGCAATTAACATGTACTTTACACCTGCATTTAATTCTTTAATTCTTTTCATCACGACTCGGCATTTAGTTCCTCCCTGCATTAAGCTTTAGCTTTTAAACACCAATTGTAGCTATTTCATTCTTGTCCATAACGTTTATACGAATTTTTTCCATTATATTTTACATCATACATAGCTTGATCTGCATTATTTATTAGACTGTCAATATCATGAGCATCATCAGGATATAGGGAGATACCTATACTCACTCCAATTGGTGAAGGAGCTACTATAGATTCATAATCTTTATTTATTTCATCAATTATACGTATTGCAATTGTATCTATATACTCCATACTAGTAAGGTTTCCTAAAACTACCGTAAACTCATCTCCACCTAATCTAGCTACAGTATCTCCTTCTCTAAGTAAAAACTTCAAACGATTTGAAATCTCTACCAATACTTTATCACCAGCAGCATGGCCATAATTATCATTTATACTTTTAAAACCATCTAAATCTAAGAAGAACAATGCTACAAAAAAATTTTCTCTCTTCGCGTGTGCAATCATTTTTATTAAATTTTCTCTAAAGTTATATCTATTTGATATTTGAGTTAAAGTATCATATTTTGCTAAAGTATTTAATTTTATATTTACTTCTTCCAATTCTTGCGTAGTTATTTTTAATGCTTCATGCTCTTTTTGCAAAAGGGCATGAGCATTTTTTTCTTTTGTACCTATAAAATGTTCTAGTAAAAGATATATACCAGATAAACCTGCTGTAATATTTAGAAAATAGAACATCTCTACAGCAGCTATCGGCATGCACGATACATGATCTTGTGCAAAATAAGAATCTAGTAAAACTGAGATAGCAATTAAAAATAAAAAAGCATAAAACCAATAAAAAGAACGATTTTCTCTCTCATATGTTAAAGAAGCTATCGGAGCATAAAAGGCCCATATAAAAACAAAACTTCCTAACGCGAATCCACCAAGTGACCACATAAGCATAAATGGCAATAAAAGAACAAGCATCATTTGTGGTCTTTGTAAAAGCATAATATTTTTTGTTTTATGAAAATGCCAGAGATTAAATACTGAGATTATACTATACGATAAAGGTATGGCACCGGATATTGGATGGTCTAAATATATATATAATAATCCCCATATAAATGCAGCTGGTCCAATGATCAATGGGACCAGAACAAGTGAAGATTTCTTAAGGCTTAGCTCTTTGCTATCAGAAGGTTGAGAACCCAGAGAAAGGAAAAAAACTAAAATTCTTTTAATCATCATGCATACACCTAATCGTATATAATAAGTCATTATATACCATTACAGTTAATAAAATATTAACCTTCCATCAACTAGCTTTCATAACATTACTATTCACTTCTTTGGTGTATAATCTCTATAAAAAGTAGGAGATGAACAGACACATTGAAACATTTTTATTTAAGTTTATTATTAATTTCTTCTTTAAATGCAAAAGATATGGGTGCATTACTTTTTAATGGAAACTGTATCACTTGTCACCATGAAAGTACAGCTATTTCAGCTCCCTCAATTAGTGAAATTAAAGAAAATTATTTAAGAGCATTTCCAGATAAAAATAATTTTGTGTATGCTATGTCTACATGGGTAAAAAAACCAAGTAAAAAAACTTCCATTATGCTTGATGCTGTAAAAACGTATGAGCTTATGCCTGAACTAGGTTATGATTGCAGTACTTTAGAAATAATCTCTGCATATCTATACGATACAAAATTTCCATCTAATTAAAATATTTATTCATCAAAACGAGCTATAATTCGTCTACATTTATCAAAGGTTTTTTATGGGAAATATAATTTTATTCGCAATTTTAGGTGCAGTTTTTTACTATATATTTAAAAGTTACTCTTCTTATAGCACACAATATACTAAAGAATCTTTCAAAAATATGACTGTTACAAAAGAGTCAATTGGAAATAGCGAACTTGGTATGTTTGTAGCACTCGTTGCTAAAGTTGCAAAAGCAGATGGAAAAGTTGATGCACTTGAAGCCCAACTTGTTGGAATCATGTTTGATGATATTGCGGCTGTATTTCCAGAACCAGAGAAGACTAAAAGTATCTTAAAAGAGATTTTCGAAGAACAAAAAGATATACCAGATAACCTTGAAGCAGTCGCTCAAGATTTAGCACATACTATACGAAAAGATAGAAGTAAACAACAACAATTTATGGGATTCTTAATTCAACTGGCGTTTGCAGATGGTGAAGTAAGTGATAGTGAAGACGAAGTTTTACAAACGATTGCAGCAGCTTTTGACTTTGATCCAAATGCTTACCATACTATTTTTGATCAGTTTGAAAAAATGATGCGAAATGTACAACCAAAGGCTAACATTGCTGATGCTTATAAACTTTTAGGTGTGAGTGATAATGATGATATCTCCACTATTAAAAAAGCATACAGAAAACTTGTACGTCAATACCATCCTGATATTATTAAATCACAAGGCAAGAGTGAAGCCTATATGCAAGAAGCAACTGAAAAAACGCAAGAGATTAATCAAGCCTATGAGATGATTAAAGAAGCGAAAAAATAGTATGAGAACATTTGCTTTAATCTTTATATTTGCTATGAATATTGAAGCTTTTAATCTTGATTTTATTAAACCAAATACTCTCACTACAAACATCCAAAAAAAATCTTCTCAAACATCCAAAATAAAATTCGTCCCAATAAGCCATAAATATGAAACACCTATCATTAAACAACCATATGCTGAAGATAACGTATTCTCAGATATTAAACTTGGAGAGGATGCTCAGTATGATCCTTACGCTGAATCTAAAAAAGTCGCAAATGACATTGAAAATAAAAAAAATAGAATTTCAAGTATAGATGCAGAGAATAATATCGAGCATATTATTTATAGGTCTTCGAAAAAATCACTTTCAAAAAAGAAATTCATTTACCTACTCACATTATTTCACCAATAGCTCTCATAAACTTAAAACATATACTAAAATTAAAAGATTTAGGTTAACTATCAGGATAAACATATATAATAACACTAACGATAAATAACTTGATGAGAAATAATTATGAATGCAGATTTTAATTACAGAGTATTACTAATATCAGACACAAAAGAAATTATTTCTGGTTGCAAAGAAATATCTGAGACTGTTGATTTAAAGCTCTCACAAGAATCTACTTTCATGGATGCTTTAGAGCACTTAATGGATTATAAGGCTAACATCATTGTACTTGACTTATCTATAGGTCAGCCCAATGCTCTAGAGTTTCTAGATCATATCTCTAGCGATTATGAAAATAAATTCGCACCAATCATTATGCTTTCAGATATCAAAGAAATTGAAAACTTATCAAGCGAATTTTTAAATTTTAATATTATTTCTACAATGTGTAAACAAAACTGGCAACACCAAGCCTCAAGATTATTAAACTATCTAAGTATTACACAATTAAATCTACATGTAATGCAAGACTCTCTTATACAAAGTGAAGGCAGAGGTACTATGGACCAACTAACTGGTGCTTATAACCGTTATGGCTGTGAAGATGTATTTCACAGCCTAACATCAAGAGTAAAGGCCTATAGTGAACCTTTTTCTATTATAATGGTTGATATAGACCATTTTAAATCAGTAAATGACACCTATGGACATGATATTGGAGATGATGTTTTAGTAAGTTTTTCAGATATTATTATGGGATCTATCAGACGAGATGATTCACTTATACGTTTAGGTGGAGAAGAGTTTATCATATTTCTCTCAAACGCGACTTCTAAAATAGCTATTAATCGTGCTGAAAGAATACGCATTAAAGTCGAAGATGCTTCACACAGTGCTAAGAATTTAAAAATTACTGCTAGTTTTGGTGTCGTTGAATATGAGGGAGAGGAGATGGATACAATGATAAAAAAATCTGATGAACTTTTATATATAGCTAAAAATTCTGGCCGAAATATGGTTGTATCCAAGCAATCTAATGGCGAATAAATTTTAACTTTCTATTTAAAATCACTCTCCCAAAAAAAGTCTATCCACTCATTGGCTTCATTTATCCAAAAATCAGGTGCAATCACTGATGTTTTTTTGTAAAATAATGTGCACGATTTCATCTCCACATTAGGATATGATTTTTTTAAACTAGTCATTACAAACTCTAAGGTTTCACCACTATCTGCGATATCATCTACAACTAAAATTCTTTGTTTATTTTCTAGCTCACATCTACCAAAGAGTGTTATTCTTTCTCTCTTTTGTATACCATCATATAATTCTGTACGTATACTTTGTACATCTCTAATATCTAAGCCTTCTGCCATTGTATGTGCTAAAGTAAGACCACCTCTCGCAATAGCTACTACAACTTGAGGATTAAAATCTTTTACATTTTTTATAAGAATGTTTGTGTCATCTTTAAAGTTTTCATAGGAATAATATTTCATATCAGAATTATAACTAAGTAATTGCTACTACACAATTGAGTCACTATTTTATGGTAAAATCATCCCAATACATAAGAAAAAGGTAAATAAAATGATTAAAACTTTATTATCAATCACAGTAACTGCTTTTGCAGTTTTATCATTCACAGGATGTAGTGAAGAGCCACCTAAACCACCGACTGAGGCAGAGGTAATAGCAGCTTCAGTAAATGAATTTGGTTGTAAACAAGAAGGTGTTTCAGCTCCTAAGTGGACATGTATCCCAATAGTGGCTGATTACTATGCTGGTGTTGGAATCGCTCCTAAAAGTGCTGCGGGAATGGGTCATATGAGAAGAGTAGCACTTGCAAATGGAAGAAGTGATTTAGCACAACAAATCCAATCTCAAGTGAAAGATAAAGTTGAAACATACACTGGTACAACTGGAAATGGAGAGCATGAAACTGTAGATATGGTAACAACTGCTGTTTCAAAACAACTTGCAAAAGTTGACCTACAAGGTTCTAAAGGAATTGATACTTGGGATGCACCATCGGGTACACTTTATATGTTAGTGACTGTTCCAGCTTCTGGCGTAAACCAAGAAGTTAAAAATGCAGTAAGAACAAGCTTTAAATCAGATAATGCACTTTGGCAACAATTTAAATCTAAACAAGCTTTAGATTCTCTAGACGCTGAATTTCCAACAGAATAACTTTCACTTTACCGCTCTCAAACTTCCTCTTTTGAGGGATGTTCTTCACTTACTTTAATTTTAGCTATAATTCCAATAATATTTAATTATCTTCACAAGGTCACTCATGAAAAAAATTGCCATTATCGGTCGTCCAAATGTTGGAAAATCTTCACTCTTTAATCGTCTTGTTAAAAAAAGAGATGCTATTACTTCTGAACAAGCAGGAACTACAAGAGATGTAAAAAGACGTACAGCTGTCATAATCAACAAAGAGGTACAACTACTAGATACTGGTGGACTGGATAAAGGGTGTGAGCTTTTTGACAAAATTAAAGAGATGTCCCTAAAAGCTGCATACAAAGCAGACATCATTCTTTATATGGTTGATGGTAAAGGCTTACCTGAAGAAGAAGATAAAAAACTTTTTTATGAACTTCAAGCTATGGGTAAAGATATGGCTCTTGTTGTAAACAAAATTGACAACGATAAAATGAAAGAAAAACTTTGGGAATATTATGAGTTCGGAACAGACGCCATTTTTGGTATCTCTGTTGCACATAACCGAAATACTGTCGAATTAATTGACTGGATAGCTTCAAAAGTTCCAGATTCAGACATCATCAAAGAAGAAGATCATGATGAAGAGACTGAAGAAGATGATGGAATAAACATTATTAAACCAGAACTTAGCGATGAAGACTTCTTTGAAAATCAAGCCGAGCATGATGAAGAAGATGATGGTTTCACATATTGGGATGATGACGAGATGGATGGCGTTATTGAAGATGATACCATTTTTGGTCAAAACGATAAAATGAAAGAATTTAACGAAGAAGATATCAATCATATAAAAATTGCAATCATTGGTCGTACTAATGTTGGGAAATCTTCACTTCTTAATGCCCTACTCGGTGAAGAGCGTTGTGTTGTAAGTTCAGTTGCTGGAACAACAATAGACCCTATTGATGAGACAGTTGACTATAAAGATAAGCAACTTACATTTGTAGATACTGCGGGTCTTCGTCGTCGTGGTAAAATTCTAGGGATTGAAAAGTACGCTCTTATGCGTACACGTGAGATGCTAGAAAACTCAAATATGGCTTTGGTTGTACTTGATGCATCTGAGCCTTTTTTAGACCTTGATGAAAAAATTGCCGGACTTGTAGACAGTAACCGTCTTGGGTGTATCATCGTTTTAAACAAGTGGGATATTTCTAAACGTGAAGAGCATGATAAGATAATAGAAGACATCCGTGATAGATTTAAATTTCTTGCGTATGCACCTATTATTACTCTATCTGCATTGACTCATCAAAGAGTTGATAAGCTTCATGACTTAATTTTAGAAATTAATGAGAATTACTCACAAAGAATTTCTACATCTAGACTAAACGAAGCAATGGAAAAAGCGATGAGAAGACACCAACTTCCATCTATGCGTGGACAAGTTATTCGTATCTATTACGCGACACAGTATGAAACACGACCACCAAAAATTGCGATTGTTATGAATAAACCTAAAGGTCTACACTTTACTTATAGAAGATACTTAACAAACAAACTTCGTGAGGCATTTAATTTTACTGGAACACCTGTACTATTTAAAGCGAAAAAGAAAGGAGAGAAATAAGTTTATTTCTCTCTATTGTGTAATATCTTTTGGTATTTGCTTTATTACTCTATAAATTATAAAAGCACCAATCGCCAAAGTTATAAAAGTAAATACAAAAGAAAATGTTTTAGTTATCACATAACCTACAATTAATAAAGATAATACAGTTGGTACTTCATTATAAGCTCTAAAGAAATTTCCACTTTTAGAATAATTTTCACGTTCTAGTTGCACTCTATAATACTCTAAAGAAAATGAATATGCCATTAGTACAATAACTACTACAATTTTAGCATACATCCATATATCGCCCTGTAGTAACTCTGGTCTAAGAAATAGCATCCAAGCCCCACTAAATACCGTTGCCCACATTGCAGGAAGCCCTATATATTTATACATTTTATATTCTTGAATTTTCACAACGTTTACAAAATCAGGTTTATGTTTATGCTCTGTGTGATATACATATAACCTTGGTTGATAAAAAAGCATTGCCATCCATGACATGAATGCCATAATATGAAAAACAACAATCCATAAATAATAATCCATAATATCCATTTAGAAGTCTTTTATAAGAACTATGCGTCTAAAGTTTCTAAGTCTTTTACAGAAGTAGCTTGTTTTTCAATCACTTTAGTGTGTAAACGTCGAAGTGCTTTTGAAGCTCTTTCTATACCTAAATCTATCGCAGCATCTAAATTATCATCGCTTTGATTAATTACAACTGGTTGTGCATGAGCAATATGAATATCAAACTCGATGGAAACACCTTTTTTCTCAGCATTTAAACTAACATTTACAGTGGTAATATCTAACTGATATTTAGTAAAAGCATCAATTGCTGCTTCGATATGCACTTTTGTTTGTGCGTTAAGGTTTAAATCTTTTGCTCTAATCTGTACGTTCATAATAAATCCTTTATATCAAGAAGCTCGTGTTCTCTTCTCTTTATATATAGATGATAACGAAAATTAGTTTACATTTGGATATAATTTCAAAAAAAATTAATATCTATATAATGAGCACTTGAGGAAAAATAATGAAACGACTTTTAACTGGAATTCAACCATCCGGAGACTTGCATATTGGGAACTATTTTGGTTCTATTAAACAAATGGTTGAAGCACAAGCAAGTAATGAGACTTTTGCTTTTGTTGCGAACTACCATGCTATGAGTAGCGGAAATGGTGGCGAAAAATTAGCTAAGCTTACTATGCAAACTGCAACAGATTTTTTAGCACTAGGAATAGATCCTGAAAAATCTACTTTTTGGATTCAATCAGATGTAAAAGAAGTTCTAGAACTTTACTGGGTTCTCTCTGGGTTTACACCTATGGGCTTACTTGAACGTGCTCATAGCTACAA
Source organism: Sulfurimonas sp. (assembly GCF_047622445.1). GTDB lineage: Bacteria > Campylobacterota > Campylobacteria > Campylobacterales > Sulfurimonadaceae > Sulfurimonas. The sequence goes on along the minus strand of NZ_JBLHOE010000001.1, from coordinate 70,675 downwards.
AGACAAAACAGCCAAGGGGATTGCAGCAAACCATTCACTTTTTTCCTACCCTGTTTTAATGGCTGCGGACATTTTACTCTATTCACCAGATATTGTACCTGTTGGAAAAGACCAAATTCAACATGTTGAAATCGCGCGTGATATCGCTGTTAAGTTTAACAATGAGTACGGAGATGTGCTTAAGATTCCAGAATTTAAGATACAAGAAGAAGTAGCAACAGTTCCAGGAACAGATGGACAAAAAATGTCCAAGAGTTATGGAAATACTGTTAATATTTTTGGTGAAGAGAAAAAACAACTTAAAACTATTAAAAAAATTGTAACTGAGAACGTCGCGATGGAAGAGCCAAAAGAGTTTCTTAACTGTAATGTTTATAATATGGCAAAACTATTTTTAAATGAAAATGATTTACTTAGCCTACAAAATAGATATGCATCTGGTGGTGAAGGGCATGGCCATTTTAAACTTTACCTTGGGGAAGTTATGTGGGATTATTTTAGTGAATACAGAACTAAAAGAGAACACTACCTCAATAATCAAGGGGAAGTAAGAGAAATTCTTAACTTTGGAGCGCAAAAAGCTTCTGCAATCTCTGCTGAGATGATTGAAAAAATAAGAACAGCAACAGGAATAAGATACTAAAAGTATCTTATTTTTATTGTAACTTTAGAGTGTCTTGAGCTATAAAGTTTCTCTTGCTCCAAATCTTTTCTTCGAGTTTTAACAAAGTACGTACCTCATCATTTACTAATACATAATAAAGATTCACATCTACTCTATCACTATTTGATTCAATATTTACTTTAAGAATTTTTTTTTCATCTGCTTGTATACTCATATCCTTACTCTGTTTTACTGCTAAGTGCGGAATAGTAGGCTTATTTCTTTTACTTGTATAATGTTTTGTTAAAGAAAAAATTTTGGTTTTTACATCCTTAGCTTTACTATGGAAAATAACCTCAACTACGAGTTCACGTGAGCCAAAACCACTTGGAATATTATGCGGTTGTGGATTTTTAATCTCTATAAGTAAATCATTCTTCTTCTGCGTAAGAGTAAGTTCTAAAGCATCTTTCCACATATAAGGAGTATGTGCACCTTCAAATCTGTGCGTACGTACTTTCCTTTGTTTCCTTTGCCCATTAGTATCTCTAATTGTAGCCGCAAGTCCATTTTCTCTTTTACCCATATGACAATCTACGCAAGACTTTTTATTTTTCTTGTACTCACTCTTCATATCTGTAAAAACAAGACCACTTACAGATCTGTCATTAGCATGACAAACAAAACAAAGTTGATCTGGTTTATTATCCATAAATTCACGATGTTCTACTTTATGATAGGGTGAAGCTGAGTCTTCATAGGGTCCACTCATCACACCTGACTTAGTCCATTCTACTCTGTTAATCCCACGAATACTTTCATCTGCTGATGTATGAATTTTATCTATGTTATGACATACAACACAGTTAATTCCCTCACTAATATTCTCACTACTCAGTGCTTTATTTACATCAGAGTCTTTATCTAAACCCATAACAGCATCTATCTCATAGTCTATACCTGTACTAGTAACTGAAATTCTAGGATTATGGCATGTTGCGCATTGCACCTTTACACCATTTAAACTTTTTCTTGTTTTTCTTTTAACATAGTCAATAGTTTTAGCAAAATACTCATCGTTTGCATAATGTGATTTAGCATGCCATGATTCTTTCCACTGATTTACAATATGAAGATGACATGCCTTACATTTTTGAGAGTTTTCAAACATTTTTCCAACTTCTACACTTGCAGAACCAAATAATGAGATATTAAGTACTAGAAAAAGGAAAAATAATTTCATTATTTATCTCTTTGTTGATCCAACCAAACCATCAAACCTTTTTGAGCGTGGAGTCTATTTTCAGCTTCATCAAAAACTATATCTGCATGATCTTCTAATACTTTTGCTGAAACTTCTTGACCTCTATACGCAGGAAGACAATGTAAGAATTTTGCATCTTTTTTCGCAAGACACATTTTGAGTCCATCTACCATATAACCTTTAAATGCTTTAACTCTTGCTTCTTTTTCTTCTTCTTGACCCATTGAAGCCCATGTATCAGTTGTAACAATTGTCGCACCATACAGTGCTTCATCGATATTATTTGAAACTTTAATGATAGCGCCACTTTTCTTAGCCATCTTTATTGCATCTTCAAGTATTACAGAATCGACTTCATAACCTTTTGGTGTTGCGATACGAAGCTCAAATCCGAGTTTCGCAGCTAACATCAACCATGAATGTGTCATGTTATTACCATCACCAATATACGCCACAATTGCATTTTCATGTATTCCATACTCAACCATTGTCATATAGTCAGCTAAAAGCTGTACGGGGTGGTATGAGTCTGTAAGCCCATTTATAACTGGAACCTTTGAGTACTCAGCAAATTCTTCTATCATCGATTGCTCGAATGTTCGAATCATTACCATATCACACATAGAGCTTATCACTCTTGCCGTATCTTTTACAGGTTCACCGCGACCTAAGTGAATATCACGATTTGATAAAAAGAGTGCATGACCACCAAGCTGAAACATTCCTGTCTCAAAACTCACACGTGTGCGTGTTGAACTCTTCTCAAAGATCATCCCTAGAGTTTGCATCGCGAGTTCTTTGTTATATATTTTGTTCTTTAAATTCTTTTTTATCTCAAGAGCGATTTCAATTATTTCTAAAATCTCTTCTTTTGTAAAATCTTTAAGTGTTAAAAAGTGTCTCATTTAATTATCCAAATATTCATATTAAAGTTATTATACTGTTTTTATTCTAAATCATCAAAATATTTCTTCAATTTAGATATAATAAATTTATAACTAAATTATATAATAACTATAATAGGATCAACAAGTTGACAACTATAAACCATTTTTTTATATCTCAAAAGCAGTTTTCTCGTTTTATAAAAGACAGTACTATTGATGTTAGCCAAGAACACTTTGTACAAGTTTTCATAGGTAATAACAATCCAGAAAAACTTAAATTAACACTTCAACAGATTAAGACTATTCTCCCATACGCTTCTATTATTGCTACATCAACTGCTGGAGAAATTCTTGAGGGTGGAATGCAAGAAAATACTACAGTTGTATCTATCAGTACATTTAAGTCTACTAAAGTGAGTGTACACCTTTTAGAAGGTAAATCAGAACAAGAAATGGCTGATACATTATTTTCAAATTTTATCAGTTCAAAAACAAAACTTATTTTAGTCTTTAACAATGTTTATAATAATGATGGCGAAAATTTTATAGAAGCGATTGCAAGACATAACCCAAATATAAACATTGCAGGTGGTAACGCAGGAGATAATGGAAAGTTTTCTTTTCAAACTATCGTAGGAGCAGATATAAATGTCTCTACTAGTGCTATTGGAGTCGCAATATTTGATTCTGATATACTCCAAGTATTTAATGAATATTTATTTAATTGGCAAGATATTGGTGAAACAATGACAGTCACTAAGTCTGAAAATAGCATCATTCATGAAATTGACAATAAAAAAGCACAAGATGTTTATCGAGAATTTTTAGGTGATGATGTTGCAGATAACCTCCCTTCTTCTGCTGTAGAGTTTCCTCTTGTCTTTACGCAAGATAAAATGTCTATTGCTAGGTCACCTGTTGCAGTTGGACAAAGTGGATCACTTGTAATGGCAGGACATATGAGAGAAGGTTCTAAAGTTAAATTTGGGTTTGGAGATTTAGCTCTTAATGCTCTCAATGTAAAAACTTCAATAGAAAACTTTTCTAAGTTACCTATTGAAAGTATATTTATATACTCATGTTCTGCTCGAAAGTATTTTTTTAAAAATCATCTTAATCATGAATTTGAAATGCTTCAAAAAATCGCACCAACAAGTGGATTTATAACCTATGGAGAATTTTTCAAACATAATCAATACAATAAAATGTTAAATGTATCCTCCACATTTATTGGACTTAGTGAAGATACTGATGTAAAACATTCCCTTGATTTTCACAGTCTAGACCAAGATGCTTCAACCCGTACACTTTCTGCACTTACACATTTGATTAAAACTACTTCTAAACATGTTGAAGAAAAAAATAATAGCTTAAAACAATTAGAACACCTTATTAAAGGAACAACTCTTTATTCTGCAACAGACCCTAAAGGTATCATTACTGATGTCAACCAACGCTTTGTAGACTTATCTAAATATTCAAAAGAAGAACTTATAGGTAACCCCCATAATATAGTACGTCATTCTAATATGCCAAGTAAAATATATGAAGATATGTGGAAAACAATTCAAAGTAAAAAACATTGGAGTGGTATTATTAAGAATAAATCTAAAGATGGTAAAAATTATTTTGTAAAATCAAATATTTTTCCTATTTTAGATATAAATAATGAAATTATTAAGTATGTCTCTATCCGTGATGATATTACCGAGGAGATGCAAAGAAAAGAATTACTTGAAGGTACCATAGATTATCTAGAAAAACAAACAGAAACAAAAAGTTATCTTTTAGATCAATATGAAAAAACAATTAATCTTAGTACCTCTTTCTTTCGGATCGATAAAGATTTTAAAATTATACATAGTAATGATATTTTTGCTGCTCTTTTTCAAAAAACTCCTCTAGATTTACTTGATAAAAACATATCCGAAATATTAGAACCTCAATTTCTTTACAAAGAATTTGACCACATGTATGCACTTCTCCAAAGAACAGCTACCTGGTCGGGGATAGTCCCTTTTAAAAGAGAAGATGATAGCATCATATACGCAGATATTTCCATAAATACAATTTTTAATCAAGATAAAACTATTGAAGAATTCATGATTGTTTTACATGATATAACTGATTTAATCAACATTCAGCAAGAAATAGAAGATACCCAAAAAGATATTGTTTATACTATGGGTGCGATTGGTGAATCACGGAGTAAAGAAACTGGACATCATGTAAAAAGAGTAGCCGAGTACTCTAAAGTTCTTGCTCTACACTATGGACTTGATGAAACAACAGCAGAATTATTGAAAATGGCTAGCCCTATGCATGACATAGGTAAGATAGGAATTCCTGATTCAATTTTAAATAAACCTGGAAAACTTACAGATGATGAATGGAAAATAATGAAGTCTCATTCAGTATTAGGTTATTCAATGCTAAAGAGTTCAAAGCGAGAAATATTACAAACTGCGGCTATTGTATCCTATACCCATCATGAGCAGTGGGATGGGAATGGATACCCAAAAGGTTTAAAGGGTGAGGATATACATATATTTGGAAGAATTACTGCTATTGCTGATGTATTTGACGCGCTAGGAAGTGATAGGTGCTATAAAAAAGCTTGGAATGATGAAAAAATATTTCAACTTATAAAAGATGGACGAGGTAAACACTTTGATCCAAAGCTAGTTGATATATTTTTCCAAAATTTAAATATATTTTTAAAAATACGTTCTCAGTTCAAAATATAGAAACTAAAAGTAACGAGGCTTTAAGAACTTAAAAGCTTTGCTACTTCTTTTGCATGGTAAGAGATAATAATATCTGCTCCTGCACGTTTAAAGCTAATCATAGTCTCCATCAGTACTCTATCATAATCAATTAAATTATTCATTCCGGCAAACTTTAACATTGCATATTCACCACTTACGTTGTAAACAGCCATCGGAAGTGAGGTACTATCTTTTATTTCTCTAACAATATCAAGATAGGCTAATACTGGTTTTACCATTAAAATATCTGCACCCTGCGCTTCATCAGATATAGATTCAGCAATCGCTTCACGACGATTTGCAGGATCCATTTGATACGATGCCCTATCTCCAAAACTTGGAGTTGATTCCGCAACATCTCTAAACGGTCCATAATATCCAGATGAAAATTTGGTTGAATACGCCATAATTGGTAAATTCTCAAATCCAGCCTCATCAAGTGAAGTTCTGAGTGTTTCTATAATTCCATCCATCATTCCAGATGGTGCAATCATATCTGCTCCTGCTTTTGCATGGATAACAGCCTGTTGTCCTGATATTTTCAGTGTGGCATCATTATGTACAGTTTCATGTACTTCATCGATAATACCACAATGTCCATGGTCTGTATACTCACAAAAACAAAGGTCAGTCACTACAAACATATCAGGATGTACTTTTTTAATCTCACGAATTGAAGAAGCGATAATCCCATGTTCACATAAACTATCGCTCCCAATAGAATCTTTCACATCAGGGATACCAAAAAGAATTATTGAATATAGTCCAAGTTCTTTTAAAACCTGACATTCTTTTAAAACCTCATCTATACTCATTTGAAAAACACCTGGCATAGAAGAGACTTCTTTCTTTATTCCTTTACCTGGACGTATAAAAAGTGGATAAATAAAATCATCTACACTTACCTGAGTTTCACGCACTAAGGCACGAAGATGCTTATTTAAACGAGTTCTACGAAATCTTTGAAACATTATAAACCTTTTTTCGATATAATCTTGCAAAATTTTACCATTTTAAAGATTAAATTAATGAACATAGAAATATCAGAAGTTGCAAACTTACCATCACGTTTTGGTAATTTTAAAGTAAAGGCCTTTAAAGAGGCTTGTAGAGATGGTTGTAAAGAGCATCTTGTTATTTACAAAGAAAATTTTGAAAAGATTCCAATTGTGAGAATTCACTCCGAATGTCTTACTGGAGATGCAATAGGTAGCCTAAAATGTGACTGCCGTGATCAACTAGAATTCGCACTTAAACTTGCTGAGCAAACAAACGGAATGGTCATATATCTACGTCAAGAGGGTCGTAACATTGGTCTTTTAAACAAAATCAACGCATATGCCCTGCAAGATCAAGGTTTAAATACAATTGAAGCGAATCATCAACTAGGCTTCGAAGCTGATCAAAGAACCTATGAAGTAGTTCCATATATCCTTAATCATTTTAATATCCAAAAAATAAAACTTCTTACAAACAACCCTCATAAGATTGCTTCTCTCAATGATATTGAGGTTGTTGAAAGAGTACCAATTATCATGGATTCTAATCAACACAATGAAGATTATTTAAGTGTTAAAAAAGATGAAATGGGTCACCTTTTCTAAAATAACTGTGTAAAACCTAATACAGGGGCTCAAAAGAAAGTATATAATCTTTCATCGTTGTTTTATATTTTTTGTTATACAATTAAAGCATGCAAAAAGTCGATAATAATTATCCAATTGGCACTAATGACGAAAATGAACTAATACTAAAGCACCGTCTATTGATACGCATACTTTTGGTTATAGTAATACTTGCAACGGGGCTTGTCCTTATACGCCTTTTCTATCCCAACAGATTACTCATGATTATTGATATAAGTTTTATTCTTGTTTCTTTTATTGGTATCTATTACTTAAATAAATCTATTCAAAATACATATTTAATTACAAAAATTTTAATTATAATCTTTTTTATTATCGTTTCCATGATGTTTACCTATGATATGTTGTATTTGTTAGGTCCTTCATGGTTTATAGTATTAATTATTTTTTCCTTTTATCAAGCTGGGATAAGAGAGGGTTTACTAACATCTATAGCTTCTTTTATTTCAATTATAGTACTAGCCCAATTACTAAACAAACCTTATACAGTTGAACAGTACTTATATGTTTTAATACCTTTTTTAAGTGCTGTATCAACTATCTACTTATATGAAATAAAAGTCACAACAAAAGAAAAACTATTACATTTCAAGAATATTGCGCAAAAGCAATTACTTGAAGAAAAAGAAGATTTACTTCAACAAGCTCATTATGATAACCTGACTAAACTACCTAATAGAGTCTTATTTCAAGATAGATTAAATCAAGCCATTATCAAAACTAATCGCTCTAACAAAGACTTTGCAGTACTTTTTATCGACTTAGATAGGTTTAAAGAGATAAATGACTCGCTCGGACATTCTATCGGCGATACAGTTTTATGTGAAATTGCTTCAAGGCTCAAAAACACCCTTAGACAAGAAGATACAGTCTCAAGATTTGGGGGAGATGAGTTTTTATGTCTTGTCCAACAACTCGAATCATGTGAATCTCTTGCAAATTTAGCCAAAAAACTGGTTGAGGCTACAAAAGCACCTCTCAAAGTTTCTAATGTAACTCTTAAACTTACTTGTAGTATAGGTATTAGTATATACAAAAAAGATGCTAAAAATGAACAAGATTTACTTCGCCATGCAGATACTGCTATGTATTTAGCAAAAGACCTTGGAAAAGATAACTACCAGTTTTATATGCCATGTTAAACTAAAATTAGATAAAATGCTTTTTTAAAGGATTTTAGTGGATTTAAAGACTACACTTATTAACGACAATATTAGCTTACCTGATAACTTTTTTTACAATATTCAAAAGTATAAAGAACATCTTTTCAAGTGGAATAAGATTCATAATTTAACTGGTGCTAAAGATGATACAACAGTCAATAGCTTTATCTATGATGCAGTATTTCCTGTGAGCTTTTTAAAGCACTATAAAAATCTTTTAGATATAGGAACTGGTGCAGGTTTTCCAGGTATGATTTTAGCAATGGCTCTTCCGGATACCCAAGTCACTTTAGTCGAGCCTTTAGTGAAGAGAGCTAGTTTTTTACAGTTTATCAAAGCTGATTTAAAACTTGATAATGTTCAAGTGGTAAAGAAGAAAGTCCAAGATATGGAACCTGAACATTTCGAGCTCATCACTTCACGTGCCGTCACTGACACACAGATGCTTTTAAAGCTAAGTGAGAACTTTCGAGACTCTACTTCCACTCTCCTTTTTTATAAGGGACAGAAAGTATTTGATGAGATTGATGAAAAAATGCCTCATAAAATTATACAAACATCACAAGATGATGGAACTTCTCGACACTACTTACTTCTAGGAGAAAATGTATGATATTAAAAGTTTTACTGGTACTCGCTGTTATTGGCATTGTATATTTTATATTTATAAAGAAAAAACCATTAAGAAAGCCCGCTGACATCAAAGAAAAGAAAAAGGAAAAGTTAGAGAGTAATGATATGGTTGAGTGTGCTAGTTGTGGAACATATACTGAACTTAGCGAAACGATTATATCTTCAAATAAATACTATTGCTCCAACGAGTGTGTGGATAAAGCATAATGTTGCTTTTTGGACATAGATTTATTCCTAGTATTTCTTTTTATCATGTATTAGATATTGATAGTATAACAAATACACCCTCCTCCTCTGTCATCCATGTAGAGTTTTCGCAAAACAATCTAGATATAATCAATCATGCAAAAGTCAATCAGATAGCTCTATCAATTTGTTGTCAAACAATCACAGAAATCATTTACGCTTCATCACTTGATGCTTCATTTATTGTCGTGAAAAGTGACTTAGCAGAAAAAGCTAATAAGATTGCGAACGACTATCTTTTTGATGCCAAGATATTAGTACTTATAGAAGAAGAAAGTGAAATCGAAAGCTTAGCATTACTTGGAGTCGATGGAATAATATTTTCTAATGCTATTATCAAAATAAATTCCTAGTTATCACTAGTATAAATATAAACCAGTAATTTTTATCTTATTATATAATCTCTCTTTTTAAATCAGATTTTAAAGATGTTAAAACTTCATAAGAGATAGTTTTAGCAGACTTTGCTACCACTCTGGCATCATTAAAAATAAGTATATTTTTCTCAGAACTTACAAATGAACTGTTGTCCATAGAAATTCTTCCTGCTAATTCTAAACCTTTCGGGGAAGTGTAGTTGTTAGAACACCCTCTTAAAAATCCATCTCCATAGCCAAAGTCATAACTACTCACTACACAATCTTGCTCAGCTACAAAAGTCGCTCCATAACCAACTGCTTCACCCTTTTGTAATTCTCTTGTTGAAATCACATTTGCATATACTGATAAAACTGGTCTAAGTTCGATCTTAGTAAGAGTACTTGTTAATTCTAAGTACCCATAAGCAGCTATACCTACTCTTGCCATATCTTCATTAAAATCTTTGGTGCGAAAAAGTGCTGCTGAATTACAAGAATGAAATCTAATATCTGTATATCCTAAGTTATTAACTTCTACTTTTATTTTTTCAAAATTTTTGTTTTGTGTAGTAAACATATCTGTTTCTTCATCTGCAGATCCATGATGTGTAAAAACAGCTTCTAAGTGTAAGTTTTGTTTTTTTATTCTCTTTAAAGCATCATGAAGTTGATCCATTTTTATACCATGTCTATGCATCCCTGTATCAACTTTTAGTTCTACATTTGTGCCACTTGAGAATTTTTCTATTGTGTTAATATCATTGATTGTATATCTTATTTTTTCACTTGCTATTTCTGGAAAATCTGCTAAAACTAAAATATATTCAAAATACTGTTCTATTTTTTTTGCTTCTTTGCTTAATTGTACAACTGCTCTTTTTATGCCATACTCTTGTGCCATAGATGCTACTTCTAAAATACCATGTCCATATGCATTGTCTTTTAAAACAAGTGCTATTTTGTCTTTACTTTTAGTCTTCTTTGCGATAACATCAAGGTTATTAAAAAAATTACTTTTATTGAGAATTATGTAAGCCATAAAAGAATTATACCCGAGGTAAATTAAATGAAAAGATTCATTGCGGAATTTGAAGAACAAAGCTTTACTCAGATTATTTTCCCCCACAAGGGTACCGACTGGGTAGAGTATTTAACCCAAGCTGAGGAAGTTTTTATAAATATCATCAAGGCTATTGCTTTGTATCAAAAATGCTTCATTATTTGTGCCGATATTACCTATGTGAAATCACTCTTTAGCTCTCATGATAATCTCTACTTTGCAGAACATGAAACAGACGATACATGGGCAAGAGACTGTTCTGCTTTATCTGTTGAAATAGATGGCGAGGTAACACTATTGGATTTTACTTTTAATGCTTGGGGAAATAAGTTTGAGTCCTCTAAAGATAATAATTTGAGTTTAGCGATGCAAAATATCTATCTCAAAGACTTAAAACCTGTAAATTTTGTTTTAGAAGGTGGTGCAGTTGAGAGCAATGGTGAAGGAGTTATTTTAACAACCTCCGCATGTCTTTTAAACAAAAATAGGAATCCAAGTTTAGACTCTATACAAATTACAAAAAAACTCGTCCAAACACTCGGTTCTTACAAAATTCACTATCTTCAACACGGTTACTTAGCCGGAGACGACACAGATTCACATATCGATACTCTTGCTAGGTTTATTAGTGAAGATACAATTATGTACATTAAATGTGAAGATACAGAGGATGAACATTATCAAGAACTCCAGCTTATGGAAAAAGAGCTTCAATCCATTGCCAAGGATGAGAACTTTACATTAATTGCTTTACCTTTTGCTTCACCAATATATAATGATAGCCAAAGACTTCCAGCGACTTATGCAAATTTTCTTTTTGTAAATGGCGCTGTTTTAGTTCCTGTATATAATATAAAAGAAGATGAAACAGCTCTTGAAGTTTTTAAAAATACATTTATAAATCACGAAATTATTCCCATAGACTGCTCAACTCTCATCAAACAACATGGCTCACTTCACTGTGTTACTATGAATTTCCCCCGTGATGTTCGACTCTTGATTTAACATCGCAGTCCCACTCATAATCAAGTATGTTGCCATACCAAAACCTATTGCTATTAAAACTATTTTTTTTACTTTTTCTATTGTATTCATAATGGAATTCTACCAAAATTAACACTAATGTAACATTTTTTTACTATTATCCAAGGCATATAATAATGAAGGAATTTTATGAAAAAGATTATCCCATTATCTTTAATTGCAGTGTTGTCACTATCTGCAGCTGAGATAGAACTCGCACCAATTGGTGTTGAGTCAACTATAATTACAGAAGTAGCCCAGAATGCTCAAACGTCAGCTGATGTGGCTGAAGCATTAAGTAAGAACGTGCCAAGTATCGATATGGTTCGTCGTAGTGGCATTGCTAATGATGTATATATTCGTGGACAAAAAAGAGATAATATCTCTGTAGAAGTTGATGGAACGAAGGTTCATGGTGCATGTCCAAATAGAATGGATCCTCCAATTTCTCATGTTTTAGCAAACCAAATCGAGACAATCGAAATTACTGAAGGCCCCTATGATATAACAACATTTGGGACTATGAGTGGTGGTATCAAGATTACAACGAAAAAGCCTACTAAGGGTTTTACTGGTGAAGTTACTGCTGGTGTTGGTAGCTGGGGATATAAAAAACTTGGAGCTACTGCAAGTGGCGGAAATGATACGATCAGAGTTTTAGTAACTGCGTCAACAGAATCTAGTGGGCAATATGAAGATGGAGACGGAAATACTCTTTCTCAGCAGCTTAAAAACAATCCAAACTCAGGTATGTTTAAATACCAACCAAAATATGAAAATATGGATGCATATGATAAAAAATCTGTTATGGCAAAAGCATTTATAAGTGTAACTGACAAGCAAGAGCTTCGCTTAAGCTATACTGGAAATAGAAGTGATGATATTTTATATGCAAACACGAAAATGGATGCTATGTATGATGATTCAAATATCTATAGCATAGAATACAATATAAACAATCTAACAAACGCATATAAAAATCTAAATGTGCAATATTATTATTCAGACGTTGATCATCCAATGAGTCTTAAGTATAGAATGATGGGTACGACTAACTATAAAACAAACCAACTTCAAACTACAATGCAAGGTGTAAAACTAAAAAACACTGTAGATCTTGATGGAACTAACATTTTATTTGGTTTAGATGGAAGTAAGAGAACGTGGACTGGACAAACATTTATGACTAGTGCTAGTACAGGATTAACAAGTAACTATGCAACAAGCTTAACGCATACTACAACTGAAAATAAAGCTATTTTTGCAAAAGCAAAACAATCTTTTGGAAACCTCGATGTAGAAATTGGAGCTAGATATGACTCTACAGATATAGTTCCTACTGATCATGTTACATATAGAACAAGAGATTATAGTGCATTAAATGCTAACATTTTGACTTCATACCATTTAGATGATACTTCTAAAATATTCTTAGGTTTTGGTAAAGCTTCGCGTGTACCAGATGCAAGAGAACTTTACATGCCTTCACCAACACGTAGTAATGACAATCTTGAACAAACAACAAACAGAGAAATTGATTTCGGATATGAATTAAACAATGAATCTATGAAACTTAAAGTGAAAACTTTTTACTCTGATTTAAAAGACTATATCTATTATAATAATAATGCAGCTGTTAAAACATTTCAAAATGTTGATGCAAAAGTATACGGTCTTGAAGTTTCATCTGAATTCTTTATTACTGACAACCTAATAGTTGATGCTTCTGCTGCCTATAAAAGAGGACAAAAAAATAGTGCTTTAACGAACCAAAGTGATACTGACTTAGCAGACATGGCTCCATTACGTGCTAAACTTGGTGCAACATATGAATATCAAAGTAACTCAACGATTTCTGCTGAAGTACTCATGTCTGATGCATGGGATAATTATGATGGGGATAATGGCGAGCAAAAAATTGCTGGCTGGGCTGTAGCTAACTTAAAAGCAAAACATGCTTTTGGAAAGAACCTTGGCTTAACTGTTGGTGTAAATAATATCTTCGATGCAACTTTTGCACAATCAAACACATATGTGGACTTAACACTTCTTGCTGCGGGTGGAGAGACTATGCTACTTAACGATCCAGGTAGATACCTTTACACAAATCTAACATATAAATTCTAATCTCTTTCCCTTTTTTAAAGGGATGGATGATATAATTCCTATCTATATATAGGAATTGAATATGAATACTACCGCAGAAACGACACAACAACTGACTAACATTAGTTTTTTCACAACTATGTCTCTTTTTTCCATTTCTCTTATTGTATCAATAATTTTTGTATTTGCCTTTTTAAAAGGTATAAAGTAAGTCTATTACACCATCTTTAAAATTGCTTCTCATACGTTAACAACCAGTTACGCCCTTCCCTTTTAATCTCATTATTCTTTTGTTCATAAGATGGATATAAAATAGTTTCATCAAATAAGTTTTTTACACTAAAGGTGAGCATTGTTCCACCATCAATTCTATATACCATAGTCTCATCAACAACCATCGTTGCCTTAATTGTTCTTTCATCCCCTATATTATCACGACTATACCCATTCTTAGAGCCACTATAGTACCAAGCTGTATTGAGACTCAGTTTTTGACTCAATGGATAAAGTAGATAACCTTTACTTAAAACCTCTGAAACTTCAGGACTTTGATATTCAACTGGATTATAATAATTAGGAGAGAAGAATTCTGTTTGTACATAAGAAAAGTTTGCCATTAACTCTACACCATGATCAAACATATAATTAAATTCAATCTCGGCACCCTTCGCATTACGTTTTCTATGATTTGCATAATCACCCAAGTGTGTTACTGGTTCATTATGCACTGAATCAATAACATCCTGCATAACTGAATAAAAGAGGTTAGCTCTCGTAACTGAAACTGTGTCTTTATAAGTATACGCAAGTTCGTATGTATCTATCAGTTCTGATCTTAAATCTGGGTGCCCATATTTAAATCCTTCCTGCTGTGCTTGAAACGCTTCTACATATGATGGTACTCTATACGAACGACCATAAATAGCTTTGAAAATATTGTTATCATTCACTCTATATACACCTGCGAGTCTATAGCTAAACATCTCATCAAACAGTGCATAATCATCAAATCTCACATTAAGTGAAAGATCAAGATTCTCTGATATAGAATAGATATCTTGAAAATAAATAGATTTTACTAACTGATCATTATTACCTTTTAAAAAACCTTGTTGACCATCTAAGTAAACCAATGAATCAGTACCAGCTGGAACTTCGACACCATCACCTTTATCAAGCCGAAATGTAGTACCAAATACATTTTTTAATGTCTTTATTTTTTGTACATTAACTCCAAGCATCCAATCATGATTTTGCACAAATTGACCGTTAATGTTTACATCTACATATGAGTTTAATTGCTCATATGTAGGGTTATGATGTACCTTTATACCGGCACCAAAATAATCATTAACAACTACACTATTAAACTCGAATGAATAATAATTAAGTCCTACCTTAGTGTCAATATATAAATCTTTATCTATTTCATACCTGTCTCTTAACTCTATTACAGCACTTTTATTATGCTGGTACCCACCAGTTACAGGTTCTAAATCTTCAGCCATACCATAGTAGTTATCTGTAATTTCAGACTTATAACGTGCGATTAACTTAAAATCATTTTTTTGTGCAAATAAACCAAGAGAAAAATCATCAAAATTTTCTAAACTTTTATAATCTGAGCGAGTATAATCATTTTCTCTATCTGACACAAATGAACTCCCTGCATCCATAGTTTTATTATTCGCTTGATAATAACTATCTAAGGCTATATTCCACTCATCAATCTTAAGATGTTTAACAAATCCACCTTTGTAATACCCATAACTTCCAGTTGAAGCAAATATCTTATCTGGAGAGTTCTCTTGCGAACTTTTTGTTATAACATTAATAGCCCCACTAAATGCGCCTGTGCCATACACTGTCGATGCCGAACCTCGAAGAACTTCAATACGCTCAATCAACTCAACAGGAAAATCAAGGTAATAATAACTTGTACTGTATAAATCACTTCCAACATCTACTCCGTCGATATAAAGTTTATATTTATCAAAAATAAATGTATCGGGATTATAAGCTCCACGAAAAATAACTTGTTTCCATCCAGTGTGTAAAATAGATGTTTCAATTCCAGGAAGTAAAGCTAAGGCTTCATGCAAGTTCCTAATACCAATTTTTTTAAGCTTATCAGCATGTAACACTGAGATAACTGAAGGTTGATAGTCTATATTTAGTTTAGTTTTCGTAGCCATATCACTTATCTCATCTATTAATGACATGAAATTATCATCTGAAACTAATGTAACTGTAGAAAAAATGAAAGCACTTAAAATATGAGTAAACTTCATAATCATTCCTGGATAAAATTTATTATATAATATCAAAGTTTTAATGTTATACCTATAAAATAGCATAAATAAAGTTAAAAAATATTTTCTAACTATATTACATAGATTTCTTCGTCTACTTTAGTGTATAATCTGGATAGATTCTCAGAAGGTAATTTATCATGAATAAAAGTATTTTACTTCTTGAAGAAGTGTACTTGGAGAGGTTAAAATGGTAAGAATATTACTACTTGAAGACGACACTATCCTAGCTGCAACCATCAAAGAGCTTTTAGAATATGATGATTACCAAGTATTACATGCAAAAGATGGTAAAGAAGCCGCAGAACTTTCCTATGAAAAGAAATTTGATTTGTACATTTTCGATATTAATGTTCCTGATATCAATGGCTTAGAACTTTTAGAATCACTTCGTATGGCTAATGATAGTACACCTGCTATTTTTATAAGCGCTTTAATTGATTTAGAGTCCATTACTAAAGCTTTTAGTATTGGGGCTGATGACTATATTAAAAAACCATTTTTTCCACAAGAGCTTCTTATAAGAGTCAATGCTAAACTTATTACTAAAAATACAAATATTATTTATAAAGATTTAGAATATAACAACTCTACAAAAATTTTAAAAAGGAATGGGAATATTATAGGATTTGGCGAAGTACAAGAGAAACTCTTTCATACATTTATAAATAACATCGGTCAAATACTTGATAAAGAGATTCTTCTTGAATGCTTAGAAAAACCTTCACACATCGCACTCCGTACGGCTATAACAAAACTAAAACAAACAACTGGCTTAAATATAAAAAATATTAGAAGTATTGGATATACGCTTGAGTAAAGTCGAATTAGAATCTTTTTTAAAAAGTTTTTTACTCTTTTTCTCTTCGCTTAGTATTTTGATTACTACTCTTTTTTATCTCAACTATAACAAAGATATCAAACGCCTTGATGATACACTTTTTGGACAAATGAAAGTATGTAGTTTTAGCCTTCAATGTCCAGATTTTACAATTGATTTTGTAAGTATTGATACGCAAAAAGTATACACATTGTATAAAAGTGAACATGGATTAGAAGGCTTCTTTCCAGTTTCTCAAGCAAATGATTACTATTTACGCTTACATTTTTCACAAGAAAAACACATCGTAAAAACAAATGAGATAAAAAATACCACACAAATACAATACTTTATAATTTTATCTATTGTATTAATACTTTCTATACTTTTTTCACTCTATGCTCTTTATCCTCTGCGTAGTGCCCTTTTACTCACACAAGAGTTTATAAAAGATATTCTTCATGACTTCAACACACCACTTTCAGCACTCAGACTCAACAGTTTCATGCTCCAAAGAGAGCTTGGTAAAAATGAAAAACTTTCAAGAATAGAGCAAAGTGTTCAAAATATTTTAAACTTACAAGAAAATCTAAAGGCATATCTTTACAATTATGAAAAAGAAAAAGAAAATATTTCTTTAAAAGAACTCATCCATGAAAGAATTACGGCTATTGAAGATAATTATACAGATATTAAGTTTATCGTAGAAATGCAAAACTCAAGACTCCAAATCAATAAAAATGCTTTGAGTAGAGTTTTGGATAACGTTATAAGTAATGCGGCAAAGTACAACAAAAAAAATGGTAAGATAACCATAACATATGATGAAAAAACAAAAATACTTACTATCCAAGACACAGGAAAAGGTATTGAAAATCCATCGAAAATTTTTCAAAGATTCTATAAAGAACAAGAAAGAGGTATAGGAATAGGCTTGCATATCGTTAAGAAATTATGTGATGAACTCAAAATAAAAATTAATGTACGAAGTAAATTAAACATCGGAACTACATTCACATTTGAACTCACAAACTACTAACACTCTCATGTCATAATCTGGAGAATAAAGGAAAAATATGAAATATATACAATTAATTTTTTTGCTCTTACCACTATCTACATTAACACAGGCTGATATTTCTATGGATGAGAAAATCAAAGCACTGAAGTCTGAATCCTCTCCTCAAAAAAGAGTTACTATGATGAACCAACTTAAAGTGCAGTTGAGTCAAATGAATCAAGTACAAAGAGAAGAGACACTTAGTAAATTAAAAAGTACACAAAGTTCTCATGTCCAAACAATGCAAACACCTGTTCAAAAACAAATGCATAATGAACAAATGATGCAGCAAAAAGGACTTCAAAAGCAAAACCTCAAGAAGTATACAAGTTCTCCAAACTCACAAAAACAACAGATTTCAAAACCACATCATTAATGCTAAAAACTCTTACCTATCTCTTAATCTTAACATTAAACGTAACAACTCTATGTACTTATGATGACTTTGATATAGATGGTGTTGAGGATAAAGATGACAAATGTCCAAAGACTCTTATAAGTGATTTGGTTGACATCAGTGGATGCACCATAAAATCATTAGAGTACCCACATCATTTTGACATTATTTTGGGTGCCAGCTACGCACAAACTAATTACAATACAGATGAGCTTAGTGATACTTTTTACACGACTCTCGTGCTTGAGTATTATTATGAAAACTTTTCAGTTGAATTTTCCAGTTCCTACTTTAACTCCGATAGTCTGACGTATAATGACAGTGGATTAAACGATTCTTACCTTACATTTAATTACACTGTGCAAACCTTTAAAGATTTGTCAATTAATATAGGTGCAGGAATTATTTTGCCAACATACCAATCAGATTTTCATAACACTACAGACTATATATCTCATCTCAACTTCACCTATAATCTTCAAAAAATAAATATTTTTGCTAGCTATAGCTACACAATAATAAATGATGCAGACGTGAAAGACTACAACATAGAATATAAAAACACCAAGGCGTATAATGCTGGCTTTGGATTTTACACAAATATCAAACTCTACAACTCTCTTTCTTACAGTAATACACAAAGTATATACACAAACATCGCACCTTTAGAAACTTTATATCTACATACTTTTTATTCCATTGATCAAAACTGGTTTACCACTTCTTCCTTTGGTTATGGACTAAGCGATAGTGCAGGTAAATACAATCTCTCTTTAGAACTTGGCTATTACTTCTAAACTAGCTAACACTTCACTCACACTCTTATATTACAATACTCTTAAGAAAATAAAATTCTAATAAAAAATCAAGGATTTATCATGATACATAATAAAATACAATTAGCTACAGTACTTTTAACCTCATCTCTTTTATTTATAGGTTGTAGTGGAGGTGGTGGTAGCGATGCAAGCACACCTCTATCTTCAACAGAAATATCAGGACAACTAGTAGATAATTTTGTTGAAAATGCTGATTACAAGTGTGAGGATGCTTCATATGGTGTTACAGATGCTAATGGTTCGTTTACCTGTGCAAGACTTCCTGTAACGTTTTCATTAGGTGGTTTACAACTTGGAAAAATTCTATCTATGCCTGCTGACAAACAGATATTTCCTCAAGACTTACTGGGTCTTGATAGAAATGATACGAAACATAAAGATGTAGCTGCTATGGCAGTGTTACTCCAGTCGTGTGATGATGATAAAAATCCAAGTAATGGATTAAGAATCTCTCAGCAAATTAAAGATTCTTTTATAAGAGAAGAAAGCTTTGATGCAGATAACCTCAATCTTTATGCCTTAGATGCAGATGTCGATTTGATTGATGAAAATGATGCGACAGAACACTTAGACAATACAGTCGCATTAAACGATGCTTTAAGTGAAGCTATAGATGACTTACCTCCAATTATAATAGATGCTATTTTGACTCCACAATCACTACTAACGCAAGAACTTAAAAATACACTTTCCTACATGGGTAATGAGGAACGTTTAGCTTACGATGTGTACAACAAACTTTATGAAACATACCCAGAAATGATACAATTCACAAACATCGCAACAAACGGTGAACGCCCCCATATTAAAGCTGTACAACTCTTAATCCAGAAGTATATACAAGACCCCATCGAATTTACAAATATTGATTTAATAGAACTAAATTATAAAAATACGATGATAGAAAACATGCAAGCTGGAACCTATGATATTTCGGCTATACAATCACTTTATGATACTTTAATAGCTAAAGGTGTGCAATCAGCTCAAGATGCCTTAGAGGTTGGTTGTATCATTGAAGTAACAGATATTAATGACTTAGATGTAGATATACAATTAGCTCAAGATTCCCAAGCATCAGATATTTTAACAACATTTGAGTTTTTAAGAGATGGAAGTTATTCTCACTATTGGGCTTTTGATCAAGGTCTCAAAACCATGGGCGTAACTGATGGGTGTTGTGTTCTTGGTAGCATAGATGGCACGAACTTCTGTCATCCAGAGTACCCACAAAATGAAAATGGTGCCCAAGACCATAATAATGAGTCTTCAAGTACCCAAGACGCTCAAGGTAAGCAATATGGAAAAAATCGTTAATTACTCTTTGCAGTTCAATCCCAGTAAATTGGGATTGGATTTATCAAGCACTAAAATAATCAAAGCCCTTCTTTATCTCAAAAAAGATAAAATCCTCTTATGATAAATAGAGTCCAAACTAAAAAAATATATGTCGGAAATGTAGCAGTTGGTGGTGATGCACCTATTAGTACACAGTCAATGACGTACTCAAATACGCATGATGTTGCCGCTACAGTTGAACAGATTAACCGTCTACACTTTGCAGGTTGTGACATCGTTCGTGTTGCAGTTCCAGATATGGAAGATGCACTTGCATTAAAATCTATAAAAGAACAAATCTCTTTACCTCTTGTTGCGGACATTCACTACAATTATAAACTAGCACTTATTGCAGCTGAATCAGTAGACTGTATCCGTTTTAATCCTGGAAATATTGGAAATAAACAAAAGATTGCTGAAATAGTAAAAGCATGTCAAGCACGTGATCTTCCCATTCGTATTGGTGTAAATGCTGGAAGTTTAGAAAAAGAGTTTGAAAACAAATACGGTCAAACTTCGGAAGGTATGGTTGCTTCAGCTGAGTATAATATAAAGTATCTTGAAGACCTTGGCTTCACCGATATTAAAATATCTCTTAAAGCAAGTGATGTACAAAGAACAGTAGATGCATACAGAATGCTTCGTCCAAAAAATAGCTACCCATTCCATTTAGGTGTTACAGAAGCGGGTACACTTTTTCATGCAACGGTGAAGAGTTCTATCGGACTTGGTACACTTTTACTTGATGGTATTGGAGATACTATGCGTGTCTCTATCACGGGTGAACTAGAAGAAGAGATAAATGTTGCACGCGCAATTTTAAAAGACTCTGGAGCTATGCCTGATGGTCTAAACATCATCTCTTGTCCAACTTGCGGACGTATAGAAGCAGATCTTGTTACGGCGGTCGCAGAGATAGAAAGAAGAACAGCACATATCAAAACACCACTCAATGTTTCAGTTATGGGTTGTGTGGTAAATGCCATTGGTGAAGCAGCACATGCTGATGTAGCTATCGCTTATGGAAAAGGTAAAGGTCTTGTTATGGTAAAGGGTGAAGTGGTTGCTAATCTTGATGAATCTGAACTTGTTGATAGATTTATAAGTGAAGTTGAAGAGATGGCTTCTCAAGTAGATTAAATAGGATTTTCAATGTTAAAAAATATAGAAATAATAGATTATAAATGTTTTCAAAACTTTAAGCTTGAAGGCTTAAGCCAAATCAATATTATTAGTGGTGGAAATAATGTTGGAAAAACTGCTTTACTTGAGGCTTTATTTATTCAAGATTCCCTATTTGATAATGGCATCTTTACCAATTATAATATTGTACCTTTTTTGGTAATTTCCAAAAATAGAGATATTAGTGATAATCAATTTACTAATTATTTAAAAAAAATAAATTTCTCTACCATAAGTAATAATCGTACAATAACAGTAACATATAAAGAGAAAGCCCTACTTAATAGTGAAGAAAAGAAAAAGTTAAAAAATTTTAATCAAGACTATTTTGGACTTATAGTGAGCTATGTAAATGACAAACTCGAACTCATTCCTCCAGTAATTATAAATCTAGAAAATATTCCAAAAAGTTATATAAATTCATCAAAACCGAAAAATAAAACACTTGTTGAATTATATTCCAGAATCCAAACTCAAGGTATTCAGCAAGATTTTTTAGAATATTTACAAATACTCGACCCAAATATAGCGTGGATAGAACCTCAGGTAATAAATAATGAACCTCTTTTAAGAATAAATTTAAAGTATCCAAAACAATCTTTAATATCATCAGAACTTGGAGAAGGCACTAATAGATATATTGAGATATTAGCGACGCTTCTCGCAAACCCAAAAGGTCTAAACTCAAGAAGTAGTATCTTCATAGATGAAATAGAAAATGGCATACATTATTCTAAACTAAAAGATATTTGGAAAGCTCTTATAGAAATAGTACAGAAAGAAAAAATTCAACTTTTTGTAACTACACATGATAAAGAAAGTATTGAAGCATTGATAGAAGCAAGTGAAGAATTAAAATATGAAGACATCAGTTCTATTCAACTCTATAAAGACGAGAAAAATAATATAACTCCTATTGTTATGCAGTATGATAATTTTGCATATGGTATCAATAGAGGAGCAGATGTACGATGAAAAAATATCTGCTAGTAGAAGGTATTACAGATGTAGCTTTTGTAAAATATGTTTGTTTAAAAAATAATAGAATAGAAAATTTTAATGATTTTGAAAAAAATGGAAAAGAATACACTTTTCATAACTTAGTGATTGTAAATATGAATGGACAAGGTAACTTAGATATTGAACTATCATTTTTAAAAGATCAAGATGCAAAAATTGAGAAAATTGCAATTATAGAAGATGCAGATGATGATTTTAAAAAATCACAAGAAGACATTGAACTATCTATAAAAAAATCTAAAATAGATTCTTCAAAAATCAACTACTTCTTAACTCCTAACAACAAAGACTTAGGAAATTTAGAGACCTTACTCTTATCCACAGTTCAAGAAAATAATATCGTAGGATGTTTTTCTGATTACAAAAAATGTCTTCTAAAGGGTCATGAGATATATCCAAAAGCTTTAAATAAAGGTCAAGTCTACTCTTACACTATGTATTCTCAATCTGGAAAAGACTTACATAAACCACAAGACTCGTTTATATCTAAAAAAAATGAAGATACTGGTCTTTGGGATTTAACAAGGCCTGAGTTTCAAGTAATCATAAAGTTTATATTAGAAAGTTTTAAATAGTACGGTTCGAAGTATCTTCTCCCTGATAATGCTCATAATGTTTATCAGAATTATTTTTATATCCGCTGTAAAAAGTGTGTGCTATTTTGTCTATAATAAAATCACTCATACCGTTTAAAAATGCGTAGCTATTATTATCTTCATTATGATGATTTTTATGATGCTTCATAGACAGGATAATTCCAATACCCTGAAAAAACTTAACTGATTTAGACTTTGAATTATGGCATAAGTAGTGTGACACTTCTGCAAAAGATGAAAGTATTCCAACTAATATTAAAATAGCTAAGAGAATATGATTAATCCCGAGAATTGCTAAAATCAAAACACCTAAGAGATAAATAACTAACCAAAACTTCATACCTGATTCATTAAAATATATGGCAAAAATATTATTATTTTTATATTCAGGAGTTTTATGGTGAAGATGAAAACTAGCGATAAAAACTCCCAAGAAAGAGCTGTAGTTATCATTATGATCCATATAGAGATGTACTAAACCATTTATAAAATCCGTGAGAAAATACGCAACAAAAAGTATCGGGATAATCAAAATATATGATATAGAAAGTGAAAATAAAATAGGCACTAAAATAATTTGTAACGTAATATTTATAATTGAAATAAGTTTGTAGGTATTTTGATAAAACGGTATCTTATGATACTTTTTCATTGCATCATTGAACTCTTGTTGCTTAAGGCTAATTTTACTTGATGGCACGTAGAGTAATCCTCGTATGTTAATATATACTTTAGTTTATCATAATTCATCAAGTTTTTGTTTAAAGCATTTATGCTAAAATTACTCCATGATTAATATTGAAATAATAAGAACGAACCTATATGCAAGATAACTTATACAACTTAGCTTTTGAGCGTTCTATTCTCAGCTCTATTGTTTTTGAACCACAACAATTCGATGATTTAAGTACAGCGCTGAATAAAGATGATTTTTATCTTCCTGCCCATCAAGAGATATTTATAGCTATGACATCGATTATGCAAAGAGATGAACCCATAGATGAAGAGTTTATAAAAAAAGAACTCATTAAGATCAAGAAATTTGATGAACAAGTTATGCTTGAAATACTTTCAGCAAATCCAATCTCAAATACAAAAGCTTATGTAAATGAAATCAAAGATAAATCTCTTAAACGCCATCTCCTTACACTCACAACAGAGATAAAAAGAGTAACAGTAGAAGAAGAACTCCCAGCTGCCGAAGTTATTGATATTGTAGAGAAAAAACTTTATGAGATAACACAAGACAATCAAACAAGTGACTTTAAAGATTCGCCACAAATGACATATGATACGATGGAGTACATCAAAGAGATGAAAGCTCGTGGAAACTCCGTTTTAGTTGGTGTCGACACTGGATTTCACGAACTTAATAAAATGACAACTGGTTTTGGTAAAGGAGATTTAGTTATTATTGCCGCTCGTCCAGCAATGGGAAAAACTTCGTTTATCTTAAATACGGTGAATTCACTTATAAACCAAGGCAAAGGTGTTGCATTTTTCTCCCTAGAGATGCCAGCTGAGCAATTAATGCTCAGACTACTTTCGGTACAAACTTCAATTCCATTACAACAACTTCGTTTAGGCGATATGAATGATGACCAATGGGCTTCACTTCATGGTGCGATAGACAACATGAACTCTGCAAAACTTTTTGTAGATGATCAAGGAAGTCTCAATATCAACCAACTTCGATCTAAACTAAGAAAATTAAAAAACCAACACCCTGAAATTGAGATTGCCGTAATAGATTATCTTCAAATTATGCAAGGTATTGGGAATCAAGATAGACATATACAGGTATCTGAAATCTCTCGTGGTCTAAAGATGCTCGCACGTGAACTTGAGATGCCCGTAGTCGCTCTTTCTCAGCTTAACCGTGGAGTAGAATCAAGAAATGATAAACGACCGATGCTAAGCGATATTCGTGAGTCTGGTTCTATTGAGCAAGATGCTGACATTATCCTTTTTGTATACCGTGACGATGTATATCTTTACAAAGAAGAAAAAGAGCGTGAAAAAGCTGCAAAAGCAGAAGGTAAAGAGTTTATATCAGAGTATGTAGAAAAAGAAGAAGAAGATGCAGAGATTATCATCGGTAAACAAAGAAATGGTCCGACGGGTCATGTAAAACTCGTCTTTCAGAAAAAACTTACCCGTTTTGTTGATGCTCCAAAATTCTCAGCAGGAGTTGAAACGGTCTATGAAAATGTAGATACACGCTCAGCAAATGTAGATATGGGAGAGTCCTCAATCTCAATGCCACAACTCTAAAAATGCTAGAAAAAGTTTCACTCTTTGGATCTAAGAGAGACTTTTTTCTTTTCATCTTAGCCTGCGGATTTATCCTCAGTTACTCTCTTCTTATAGAGTTTAACAACTATACAAATCTTACAAAATTTGACTCCCAACTCATACAAGCTACAGTACTCAAACAATATACAAAAAGTAAAATACGCAAAAATGGGAAAATGAAAACATACCAAGTTTTAAAACTCAAGTCTGAAAAAGGTTTTAGCTTTTATACAACTGCTAAAAAATCATTTCCTGAGTCCAAATCTCAAAAAATATCATTAGAAATTTGGGCAGGTAAAATAACTTTCTATGAATATATGAGTAGTTTTTTTGTTTTTTCTAAAATCACAGATAATAATGCCCAATATATTCCTACACTCAAAGAAGAGTTAAATTCTTATCTAGCCACAGAACATGAAAACAATAATATAACTAAAGTATACCAAGCACTATACACTGCTTCACCCTTAAGTAGAGAACTACAAGCTATATTTTCAACACTTGGAGTATCTCATCTTTTAGCCATTAGTGGTTTTCATTTAGGCGTACTTTCAACCTTACTTTTTTTCTTATTTAAAATTCCCTATACATTTTTTCAAAACAGATTTTTTCCATACAGAAGTTACAAACTTGATTCTTTCATTGTCATAAGTGTACTTTTACTTGGCTATCTTCTTTTTTTAGATTCTCCCCCGTCATTACTGCGAGCCTATGTAATGTTAGTTATTGGATTTATTTTATACGATAGAGGATTTAAAATTGTTTCGATGTGGACACTTCTGCTAACAGCTATTATTATACTTAGCTTTAGCCCAAGACTTTTCTTTTCTCTTGGATTTTGGCTCAGTGTATCTGGAGTATTTTATATCTTCTTATTTCTCATTCACTTTAAACATCTCAACAAGGTATGGCAATTTATATTAGTACCTTTTTGGGTGTACCTCATGATGTTACCGCTCTCATTATTTATCTTTGAAAACTTTAGCGTGTATCACCCATTATCCATTCTTTGGACATCTATTTTTACTCTCTTTTATCCACTAAGCATAGTACTTCACCTCATTGGTTTTGCAAACTTACTTGATAATGCTTTAGTATGGATTTTAGAATTAAATGCAGATGCAAGAGTAGTAGGACTTTCATGGGAGATAATAACTTTGTTTATTACCCTTTCATTTCTTAGTATTTGGAAAAAGAGTTTTCTTTATGTTTTACTTAGCTTCGCCCTCTTCATTTTTATATACGCGATCTATAATGTAACATAACTTAAGTCCATAGATAAAAATAATCCACGAAACATAAATCCATAAAAATAAAAACATCACTATGGCGAATGAACCATACATTGTTGTGTAAGACTTATTAAAAAATACATAGTATATAAATGCATTCTTAGAAATACTAAAAACTATGGCAATGATAAATGAACTTATCATCGAAGCTTTAGGGTTAATTTTAGCATTTGGACCAATTTGAAAGATGAGAAAGAATAAGCCCCATATAATAATATATGGTACAAGAGGTAAAATATTTAGACCTGCCGTATATTCATGATTTGACATTAAAGTAGCAATATAGCCTGTAATATAAAAAGATACTCCAAGTGCTATAGGAGTAAGTGTAAGCATAGTCCAGTATGTTGTTACTGACTCCCAAAGTGTTCTTGAGTCTGCGTGAAAGATTTTGTTTGCAATATACTCAAAGTTTTTAAAAAATAAAAGTGATGCAACCAAAATCATAGCTAAACCTATAATTCCCATCTTCGCAGAGTTTGCTAAAAATCCATCGATATGTTCCATTATAGCTTCTGAGTTTACCGGCATAAGATTAGAAAATATAAAACCCTTTATCGTTTCATAGTGCTCTGCAAAGCTTGGGAGTGATGTTAAAAGAGTTAGCATTATCAAAAGAAGTGGGATAATGGTGAAGATCGTATAAAAAGAAAGTGAAGCCGCATAAAGAGTAAGCTCTTTATCTATAAAAGATTGAATAAAAAGCATTATATGGTGAAATAAATGCTTTATATTTT
Source organism: Sulfurimonas sp. (assembly GCF_047622445.1). Classification (GTDB taxonomy): domain Bacteria; phylum Campylobacterota; class Campylobacteria; order Campylobacterales; family Sulfurimonadaceae; genus Sulfurimonas. The sequence goes on along the minus strand of NZ_JBLHOE010000001.1, from coordinate 43,028 downwards.
TCTTATTAACGACTTGCTCCACTTTCACAATTATGTCCTAGTTTAAACCCATCTTAGCAGGGTTTAGAATATTGTTTGGATCAAATGCCATCTTAATAGACTTGAAAAGGTTCATCTCTTCATCTGTAAATGCCATATGCATATAAGGAGCTTTTGCAAGACCAATACCGTGTTCACCAGATAATGTTCCACCTAAGTCAATAGTAGCCTGAAAAACTTCTTCTATAGCTAAGTATGCAATTTTTACTTGTTCTGGATCTTTACCGTCTACCATTACGTTTGTATGCACATTTCCATCGCCTGTATGACCAAAACATGGAATATTAATGTCATATTTTTCAGCAATAGCATAAAACTTTTCAAGAAGTTCAGGAAGAGCTGAGCGAGGTACAGTAACATCTTCATTAAGTTTTTTACTTCCGTAAACAGTTATAGACTGTGAAGCATTTCTTCTTGCAAACCAAAGGTCAGCTGCTTCTTTATCATCTTTTGCAATTTTAAATTCAGTACAACCATTTTCTTTGAAAACTTTTTCAATTTGAGCAAGCTGAAAATTTAAATCATCTTCAAGGTTTCCATCAACATCTGTTACAAGTAAAGCACCAGCTTCAACAGGTAAACCTTTATTATAAGTTTGCTCAACTGCACGGATTGTTAAATTATCTAAAAACTCCATTGCAACTGGAGTAATTCCACTTGCCATTGTTTTATACACTGCTTCCATTGCCTCTGAGACACTATCAAAAATTCCCATAGCTGTTTTTGTCATCTTAGGTTTTGGAATAAGCTTTAAAGTAATCTCAGTTAAAACTGCCAATGTTCCTTCTGAAGCTATTAAAATACCAGATATGTTATATCCAGCTACATCTTTAATAGTTCTCTTACCAGCTTTAATGAGATCACCATTTGGTAAAACTGCACGTGTAGCCATTACATAGTCTTTAGTAATTCCATACTTTGCAGCACGCATACCACCAGCATTCTCACTTACGTTTCCACCTAATGTAGAGTACTCTTGAGATGCTGGATCTGGTGGATAAAATAACCCCACCTCTTCCACTGCACGTTGTAAGTCCATGTTGATAACACCAGGTTGTACTATAGCAACCATATTTTTCATATCAATTTCTAGAATTTTATTCATGTGTTTCTCAAAACCAAGAACTATACCACCAGCACTTGGTAGTGCACCACCAGTAAAACCACTACCAGCACCACGAGGAACAATAATGACTTGGTGTTCGTTACAGTATTTTAAAATTTTACTAACATCTTCTTCATTTCTTGGAAACACAACTGCATCTGGCTCAAAATGCTCGCGTGTAGCATCATAAGAGTATGCTATTAAATGTGCTTTATCACTATAAACGTTCTCTTGTCCTACTATTAAAATAAATTGTTGTAAATGCTTTTGATCGACCATGAGCTTTCTCCTTCTTCTGTTATATTTGATTTCATTGAACAAATTCTTTGAATTTCTTTGTTACTTGGATTATTTTGGATTAACATATTGCAGTAATAAGGCTCATACTCTTCAAGTATATCGCTTCCTTCTCCAAACCATGCAGCATCTATCTCATAAATACGGCTATAAAACGGTAACTGAACTTTTGTTTGATTTAAAGCAGCATCACTAATGTTAATAACCTTCATACTTTGTGCATCAACTGTAAATAATTTTTGGTGAAGATAGAAAAAAATCAGCCCTATTGAAGTTGCATTACTCATAGCTAAAAAATCAGATTCTAAAGGTGTTGGATGCCCATTAAATGAAAGTATCGTTGTAAAAATATCTGGGTGAAGCCAATGCACTTGCTTTGTAGCCTTAGTGATTCTATAATATATCTCTTCATTTGGTGCAATTAAAAGTGCTCTTGTGTATCCATAAGCGAGTATTGCAATATCTCCAACCTCAACATCCCAATTTCCAGTAGGCAGAGAATTTTGTAAAAGAGAGTCAAACTTCGCCATTTTTAAAGTGGCGATACCAGTTGCTTCATTGTAGTCCACTACTTCAAGGCTTTTTAAAATCGAACTTGTTCTTTGAGATAATCTATGAACTAGAAAACCACTTACTCCAATATCTATTTTATTTACCTTGATAGTGACTACATTATTTACGTTATCAACACTCACAATTGGTGCCTTAATAACTCCCGCAAATAAACCTAGTGTAAAAATCAAAAATAAAGTAATTTGCTTCATCAATTTTCGTCCTGTTAGTTGTAATTTATAATGTGATTATAGCAAACAAATCTCAGACTAAGGCAAATTTTGATAGAGTTTGCTAAATATTTAATTCTAGGTTCAAGATATATGTTAAGACTTTTAGTACTTTTTTTGACACTCACCTCTCTTTACAGCGCAGACGTTGAAGATTTTCTTTGGGAAAATGGCCTAACATACTCTGACTTTTTACAAAACAATGCTTTACCAAGGAAGCCTTTACTCGATAAGCTTGATGTAGATGACAGAAGACTTGTAGAAGAGATTCGTGCTGGAGTTCACTGTAACTACCTTAAAGATAGAAATGGTGAAATTGTACAAGTTTTAATTCCTCTCAATGATGAACTTCAAATCCATATCTATAAATTTGAAGATTCTTATAAATTTGAAGCTATCCCCATTATAAGTGAAACAAGAACAGATACTTTTACACTCAAAATAAAGTCAAATCCGTCCATAGATATAAAAAATGAAACCGGCTCAATCAATCTAGTTTCAATATTTCTTACAGGATTTGGAACGTCACTTGACTTTACTGCTTTACGCAAAGGCGATGATTTAGTGATGATTTATGAGCAAAAGTACCGTCTAGGAAAACCTTTTTCTATGCCTACTTTAAAGGCCGGAATGGTTGAGACTAATAATAATCCTCATTATATTTACCTTAATGACGATGGACGTTACTATGATGAGAAAGGTACACAAATTGAAAGCTTCCTACTCGCTCGTCCTGTAAAGCATGCTCGTATCTCTTCAAGATTTACTAAAAGAAGATTCCATCCAATTCTAAAAAGATGGAAGGCACATTTAGGGATGGATTATGCTGCTCGCCGAGGAACTCCAGTTGTAGCCGCAGGAAACGGAACAGTTACTTATGCAGCGAGAATGGGGAGTTATGGAAAACTCATCAAACTTCGTCATAAAGATGGCTACGAAACAAGATATGCACACTTAAAATCTTACCGTCGCGGGATAAAAAGAGGCAAACGTGTTAAAAAGGGCCAAACTATTGGCTATGTTGGAACAACAGGACGCTCAACAGGACCACATCTACACTTTGAACTTAGAAAACGTGGTCGTGCAATTAACCCTGCAAAAAGAGTGCAGTTAACGACAAAAAAACTTAAAAACAAGGAAAAAAAAGCCTTTGTTAAACTCTCTACAAACTACAACCAAAGTATAGCCCTTCACCTACAAAATGAAACAAAATATATCAAACAAAGAAAAATAGACAATTCGTGCTATTTTAACTACACAAACGAAAAGAAAGAATGTGTTGTTAACTAAAATAGATTCTATCTCAGAATTAAAAAATCCTAAATTTATCAAGCCAATACTACTTAACTATACTCTGGGTGGCAAGAAAAAAATTTGGGAGACTGTTATAGCTCATGATAGTGTAGCAATTTTATTATGGCATGAAGAGAAACGCTCTTTTATCCTCGTGAAACAATTCCGTGCACCTGTTTTAAATGCGAATAAACGTGATGGAATGATGTATGAATTATGCGCCGGTTTAGTAGATAAAGAAGCTTCAAATATCCAAATAGCAAAAGAAGAAGTCCTAGAAGAATGTGGTTATGACATACCCCTTGAAAACTTAAAAAAGATCAGTACTCATTACACAAGTGTTGGAATCTCCGGAACACAACAAACATTCTACTATGCAATATGTAACGAATCAATGAAAGTGAATGATGGTGGCGGTCTTATAGAAGAAGATATAGAGGTTATTTATATTCATATAGATGATGCAAGAAAATTTATGTTTGATGAATCTTTCCAAAAAACACCAGGAATGCTCATGGCCTTTTACTGGTTTTTTGACAATATAAAAGTGTAAGTAAAATTAGAAATATTTATATATATTCAAGGCGCAAACAAGGAAGCATACTTATAGTATGTGAAGATTTTTAATTTTTAGCCAAATTCTATAGGATCCATATCTATCTCGCATAAGGGTACTTTAGTCGCAGTTATAGCTTTAATTAAGTCTGTACTTTTATCTGAACGAAGCAATATCTCGAATCGATATTTATTTGCAACTCTCTCAATCGCACACTTTCCATATCCCACTACTTCAATATTTGGCATATGTAAAAGATATTCGTGCATTTTGTGCATTGTTTCTTGTGCTTTAGCTCCATTTTTATGAGAAAATAACACTCTGCATAATTTTTTAAACGGTGGATATAAACCTTCTCTAAAAAACTTCTCTTCTTCTAAGAAACCTTCATAATTTTCTATATACATAGAAAAAAAGTCTTCATTAAAACTTTGTACTAAAACTTTAGCATTTTTTGCACGTCCACTACGTCCCGCAACTTGGATGAGAGAAGATAAAGCTTTTTCTCTTGAGCGATAATCACTCATGTTTAGCATATTGTCCATTCCAAGAACTACTGCTAAAGTTACTCCATGGTAATCATGTCCTTTACTTAGCATCTGCGTTCCAACGAGAATATCTGTTTCATTGTCATTAAAACGCTTGAGTGCTTTTTTTAGTTTTGCTTGTGTAGTAATAACATCACGGTCAAACTGTTCCACCCTTAAATCTGGAAATTCTTCAGAAATATTTTTAACAGCCTCTGCTGTTCCAAGACGAGAACTAGTAAGATTAGCACTTCCGCATTCGCAACACACTTGAGGAATAGCTTGCGTAAAGTTACAGTAGTGACACTTCATAGAACGAGTTTTTTGGTGAATACTCATCCCAATACTACAAAAAGCGCACTCATATGTATGTCCGCAATCTCCACAAATAAGGTATTTAAAATTTGCACGAGTAGGAAGGAAGACTATGGATTGTTCTTTTGCTTTTGTAGTTGCTTCAAGAGCATTCATAACTAAAGGAGATAAGCTCTCAGCACTTTTCTCGTACACAAATTCTTTTTGAGATGAAAAATGGCCACCCTTTAATCTGACATGAGGAAACTTTACATAGGAACTTAAACTCGGCGTTGCGGAACCTAAAACTACAGGTACATCATAAATTTTTCCCATATAGATTGCGATATCTCTAGCATTATATCGTGGTCGAGAAGACGATTTATAACTATCGTCATGTTCTTCATCCACAACAATTAGGCCTAAGTCTTCTATAGGTAAAAACAAAGCAGAACGGGGACCAGCGATGATATATGCTTTACCACTTCGTATCTTAGCCATCGCTTTTTTCTTTTGTAAAGGTGTAAGTTTGGAGTGCCACATTACAACTGCCGCGCCAAAATGCTCTTCTAATCGTAAACCCATTTGTGGGGTTAAAGAGATTTCAGGCATAAGAAAAACAGAGCGTTTTGAAAGAGCCAACTGTTCTTCAAATAACTTCATATATACTTCTGTTTTACCACTTCCTGTGTCACCAAAGAGTAATGAGACTTTATGTTTTTTAAGATAATCTAATGCTGTATTTTGCTTATGAGAAAGTTCTATTTTGGATTCAGCAATGTCCTCAGTGTTATCTAATTGATCTGCATATTCTAGTGAATAAGGAACCATCAAAGAAAAAGCATCCCCTAAAGAACATATATAATATGTAGCAATAAACTTTGCTAATGCTATCTGTTTTATAGAATAATAGGACTTACTTTCATAACTAAACTCTGTGACTTTAAAATCAGGTTCTTCACATTCTAAAAGTATAACACCAGAGCACTCTTTTTTTCTTAATAAAACACTAACCAGAGTGCCACATTCTATTTTGAGTACTGAGGCATACGTTAGTGGTTCTAATGGTGAAGCAATGAAAGCTATTTTATAAAAATACAATTATGTATAATACTTAACGTGTTAATAATTTACAATTAGAATCACTGTAATCACAATCAAATCTTCCTGTTGTAGTGTTATAGTCAAACTGTACAGTTGTAGTCTTACTCATATAAAAGTTATATCTATTAGCGGCTGTTTTCATCCAACCCCCAGATTCTGATTTTGAGTACACTGGATATTGTAAGATTTGGATATCATCTGTTCCTGTACCATTACCATCAAAAAGCTCAAGATCAATTGTGTTATATGTAGTTGTGTCATCTAAGAACGCAGGAAAAGCAGTAATACCTTTAATAAGATTACTTTGTCTTTCATTTATAATCCCAGATCTTATAGAAGATATCGTAGCCATACCTCGTGCTTGATTTGCATCATCAGTAAAACCACTTAATTTTGGAATAGCTACAGCCGCTAAAATCCCAAGAACTACTATAACAAAAACTAGTTCTATCATGGTAAAAGCGTATTTTGATGTTCGCATGAAAAATCCTTTATGCATTATTTTAACATCTATTTGATTATTTAAATTTGAAGTTTAGGAGTTTGTTCTTTGAAGGTATAATTTTTCACGATGTATTCCCAAGTAAAACTTGGGAATTAAATAAGAACTATTATAAGTAGTTACTACCATTATTAATGAGAGTTCTTGCTTCAGCAGCTGTTTTAGCATTTGATGAAACATCTCCTACTAAACAACTATATGGAACTGATCCATTTCCATCAATAAAAAATATATGCACATTATTTGTTGCATTTGATAAAGAGGCTGTTAAACTAGAAGCACTAACTGCATTAATTTTTGCTGTTGGTAGCTGTCCGTTTGTATGTCCAGTCCAATCAGTTGGAATTTCCACAAATTTACTTAAATTAACATCAACGATTGAATCGCCATGTCTAACTGAGTAAGATAAGATTGAAGTTTTTAAGTTAAGACAAAAATTTTCATTTGCATTTGCAAGTTGTGCATCATCTTTAACTGCTGAAAGTTTTGGAACTGCAACCGCAGCCAAAATACCTAAAATAACGATAACGAAGATCAATTCGATCATTGTAAAACCAGCTCTTTTCATAAGAACTCCTTAATTATATAAAATATGACTACTCTAGTAGCCGTAAACACATTATGGATCACCTTATCTAAATTGTTGCTTAATGTAGATATGGTTTCATTATATTTATATTTGTAACTTAAATGAATCTTTATGGAATAATATTTGCTTTTAGAATTTTAACTATATAAAAAGGAGTACATAATGGCACTTTCAATATCCAGAACGCATGGTCTTATATCTGATGCTCTTGACTACAGAGCAGCCCGTCAAGATATGATTGCTTCAAATATTGCTAATGCTGATACTCCTTTTTATAGACCAAGAGACATAAGTTTTGAGGATGCGCTTGCAAAAAAAGCAGCTGACCTACAAAAGAATGATAAGACTACCTTAGCTCTTGCTCAAACAAACAACCAACATTTAAAACCCCAAGCTCAAAAAGCTGACTACAGACCTACAACTTTTTTTAGAGATGGTCACATGGCTAGAAATGATGGAAATAGTGTTGACCTAGATGTAGAAACAACAGAAATGAGTAAAAACTCAACTATGTTTAACGCACTCATCCAAGCAAATAAAAAATCCGGTGGCATTTACAAAAGTGTAATTGACGCTTCACAAAAGGTAAACTAAGATGAGTAACTTCTTAAATAGTTTTGATATTTCCGGATATGGACTCTCAGCTCAAAGAGTTCGGGTAAATACAATCTCTTCAAACATCGCTAATGCACAGACTACTCGTACAGATGAGGGTGGACCATACAGACGTAAAGAGGTTGTTTTTAAAGCGATTGATTTTAATGAAGTCTATAACAAAGCTCTAGGAAACAGTACTAAAAGTGCCAAATATCAAGACCCTTTAAAAGAGGGAGATTTTGGCAAAATAGTTAATCCTGCTATAATGAGTGTAATAGTTGATAAAATATCACGTGATGACAGTGAGCCAAAGTTAAAATTTGATCCACAACATCCAGATGCCGACACAAATGGTTATGTTGCATACCCAAATATTAATCCTGTGATAGAAATGGCCGATCTAGTAGAAGCAACACGTTCATACCAAGCGAATGTTTCTGCATTTCAAAGTGCTAAAGATATGGCAAATTCAGCTATATCGTTAATGCAATAAGGAGGAGAGTAAGAATGTTTATATTATGTATCGATAACTCTCCTTGTCAAGGAGAGTAGATTATGAGTACTACTATGATTAATGGTTTAAAAGCTCCTTCTACCGCGGACCTTTTAAATCAAAAGGCAAAATCAAACACAACCGGTGGTGAAGCATTTGCTGAGCATCTTAAATCTGCTATTGGTGAAGTAAATGAGCTTCAAGTAAAAAGTGAAGGTGCAGTAGCAGATTTAGCAACTGGACAAGTAAAAGATCTTCACCAAGCTGCAATGGCGATTGGTAAAGCAGAGATAAATATGAAATTAATGCTTGAAATTAGAAATAAAGCACTTAATGCATACAAAGAATTAGGTCGTACACAGTTATAATAACCTTATGGTAAACGAAAACAAAAGCAAAAAAATATTACTTCTTTATGGCCTCATTGGTTTAGGCTTTTTAGTCTTTCTTGGTGTTATGCTTCTTACAAGTTTAAAATCCCGTCATCTTCCATCTCTTTATACTCATAAAAGTTCCAAGTCTGAACGTGGAAGTATCATTTCCGCAGATGGTTTTCACATAGCTACTACAAAAAAACTTTATAAAGCAGTTGTAAACAACTACTATATAGACCCACAAAAAGAAGAACTTTTTATAGAGCTTTTTAGCATTTACTCTGGAATTGATGCTAAAGAAGTAAAAAAAAGACTTCATAAAAGAAAAGGAGTAGTAGTTCTTAGCTACCTTGTTCCAGAAAAACAAGCCCAGTATCTTAAAAAATTAGCCTATGAACTGAGACGATACAAAGTATTTATAGAAATCAAAAACGAAAGAACTGGTTTAAGAGCTATGCATGGTCTGAGTATCATTGAGAGTGGCGAGACTAGGCTCTATCCATATGGGGATGTACTCACACCAATTATTGGCTATGCCCATAAGCAAGAAGATGATGGATATACCCGGATAAAGGGAATAAAAGGTCTTGAAAAAAGATTTGATATTGAACTTTCATCCAGACAAGATGGGTCTTCACGTGGTAAACGTGATGTAAACTCTTATATTATTCTCAACAAAGATAGTTTCACTAAGCCAAACCTCAACGGAATGGATATAAAACTTACTATACCAATAGCTTTACAGATTAAAATTGAAAGAATGTGTTCACTTATGAAAAAAGAATTACGAGCAAAGCAGGTTATGCTCGCTGTTATGAATTCTCAAACAGGAAAAGTTTTAGCCATGGCTAGTTCTAACAGGTTTTTGCCAAAAGCCATCAAAAAAAGTGATTACCCATCTTTAAATAGTGGTATGATAGAGTATAGCTTTGAGCCAGGAAGTGTAATTAAACCCATTACCTTCGCCTTACTTTTAGATAAAAAAAAGATTAATCCATATGATTTGGTAAATGGCCATAATGGTAAGTATAAAATTGGTAAAAAAGTTATTACAGATGAGCATAAATTTGCTTGGTTATCTGCTGAAGATGTAATCGTTCACTCATCTAATGTTGGTATTGCACAACTTGCTCAAAAACTTAATGGACAAGAGTTTCATGAGGGACTAAAAAGTTTTGGCTTTACAGAGAAATCTACTCCAGATTTAATCTATGAAAAGTCAGGCTCAGTCCCAAGTATTAATCGGCTCAATAAGAAAATTTATAAAGCAACAAGTTCTTATGGTTACTCCATGCGTGTAAACCTTATGCAACTTATGCGTGCATACAGTGCGTTTAATAATAATGGCCGGATGATAAAGCCTCAGCTAGTTGAGAGTTTTATTGATGAATTTGGGGCAGTAACAAAACTAGAAAATGAAGAGGCTATACAGATCATACAAAGTGCAACTGCTGCGAAAATGAAAAAGATTTTAGTTAAAACAGTTACTAAAGGTACCGGTACAAAAACTATCACAAAAGGCTTAACAGTTGGTGGAAAAACTGGGACCGCTCACATAGTTGAAAAAGGTAAGTATGTCAGAAAGTACAATACTGCTTTCATGGGATTTGTAAATGATAAATATATAAACCTGACCATGGGTGCCATTGTAGTACAACCTAAGAAGAGCCAGTTTGCTTCTCAAACTGCTGTTCCTACATTTAAAAAAGCTATTGATATTTTAGTCGAAGATGGATACTTAAAGCCAGATATTGTCGAGTAATCTCGTAGTACCTACTTTAACTTCTACTAAAACTATAGTATTTCCTATCTCTATAGTTTGTATCTGCTCAAAATCACGGTTCACTATCGCTACGTAAAAAACTTCTAAAGTATGAAGCGTTTCTCTCATTTTACTTTCTATTACCTTAGTATCAGTAAGTCCACGATTTACCATTCCAAAAGCAACTTGAAGAGAACTAGATATTTTCAGAGCCTCAATTCTCTCTTCTTTACTCAAGTAAGCATTTCTGCTACTCATCGCTAAACCATCACTCTCACGCATAGTATCCATAGCAATAATATTTACATTCATAAAGAGTTGCTTTACCATTAAGGATATTAGGTTAAGTTGTTGCGCATCTTTTTTACCAAAATATGCATTTGTTGGATTAACAATATTTAAAAGTTTATTTACAACCGTGAGTACTCCATTGAAATGTCCAGGACGACTATAACCTTCTAATATATATCCTCTTACGTTAGGAGAGAGTACACTCACTTCATCTTTTCCATAAATATCATCAGCATGAGGGAAAAATAAAATATCTACGCCACTTAGTTCACATATTTTTTTGTCTGCATCATCTTTTCTTGGATACGTTGATAAATCTTCACCTTCTAAAAACTGTGTAGGATTTACAAAGATGGAAACTACAACAAGCTCATTGTTTTTTCGAGCTTCTTTTATTAGAGAGATATGTCCTTCATGTAAAGCCCCCATAGTTGGAACAAAGCCTATCGTTTTTCTATTTGTTTTTAAATACTCTTTTAAGTCCAATGGAGTGATAATAATCTTCATTTTAAGTCCCAATATAATATAATCTTGAAATTATACACTATTGGATTACTATTATGGATAACTATGAATATACAGAGCTTTTAAAAAATATAACACTTAAGATTGCTAATATTACAGGTGTAGTTGAACCTGAAAAAATTCAAAATAGATTAGACGAGATAGAAAACTTAGAAAGTGATCAAGATTTTTGGAATGATGCAGATTATGCCGCGAAGATTCAAAAAGAAAAAACACAACTCCAAAGAAAACTAAATAAATATAACGTAGCAAATGACGCTGTAAATGATGCAAATGAACTTTACGAGATGGCAAAAGAAGAAAATGATGAAGAATCAATAACTTCTCTTTATGATGATGCCCCAAGTTTAGAAAAACAAATTAGAGATATGGAGATTGAGGTTCTTTTGAGTGGAGAGAGTGATGCAAACAATGCAATCCTTTCAATTCACCCAGGAGCAGGCGGAACTGAATCGCAAGATTGGGCAGAGATGCTTCTTAGAATGTATAAAAGATGGGCGGAGAGACGTGACTTTAAAGTTGAAATACTTGATTATCAAAAGGGCGAAGAAGCTGGTATAAAAGATGTTTCTATCATCATTAAAGGCGAAAATGCGTATGGATACCTCAAGGTTGAGAATGGTATTCACCGTCTTGTTCGTATTTCACCGTTTGATTCTAATGCAAAACGTCATACATCTTTTTCTTCTGTGATGGTTTCACCAGAAGTTGATGATGATATCAATATTGTCATTGAAGATAAAGATATACGGGTAGATACGTATAGGGCAAGTGGTTCAGGTGGACAACATGTTAATAAAACAGAATCTGCAATTCGCCTTACTCACATAGAAACTGGAGTTGTAGTCCAGTGTCAAAATGATAGAAGCCAGCATAAGAATAAAGCTACAGCTATGAAAATGTTAAAATCTAGACTCTATGAATTAGAACTAGAAGCACAAAAAGCAGAACAAGACGGAATCTCTAAAAGTGAAATCGGTTGGGGACATCAGATTCGTTCTTATGTAATGCAACCTTATCAACAAGTTAAGGACACTAGAAGCAACGAAGCACTCTCAAACATATCTGGAATACTTGATGGAGATATAGACGCTATGATAGAGGGAGTGTTGATTTCAATGAACAAGTCGTAATATGATTTCTTGCGTAAGTATGAGGGGAATCCTCATTTATAAAAAATAATATCTCTCTACTCTAAGTATCTTCTTTTTTAGGTATAAAGCTATATCCTAAAAAACCCACACCAAATACCATTACTAAAATAGTCATATATTGCATTTGTTTTGTTTGTGTGTCCTTTAGCTTTTCTAAAAATTTTGAATCATCTTTTTTAGGAGACTTAAAATTACTTGAACTTTTCCCTTTTGCACTAGCTTCCATTCTTGCAACTCTTGCAGCTGCCTTGTCATTTTGACTTAAGCCTTCTTTTGGGATAGTCCAAAAATGTACTGCAAAACCAATAATTAACATCAGCGCACCTAAACTTCTGAGTATAATAATTTTGTATTGTAAAAAATAATTCATACTTTATTCACCTTATTTATGCTCTGTTACTTCTATATTAAGCAAATTATGTCAAAATTCGCGTATGAATCTACTTAAAGAATTTTCCCTAAATGATAAATGTTCCTATCTTGATAATAAAGAACAGACTACACATTATAAAATTATTAACAATTGTTCTGCAGAAACTACCCAAGAATTAGTTGAACGTGGGTATCGAAGATTTGGTAAAATGTACTTTAGACCAATTTGTGCAGATTGTCATGAATGCCAAAGTATCAAGATTGATGTTGTGAATTATTCCTTTTCAAAATCTGAGAAGCGCGTTATTAAAAAAGCAAATAATTTAAATATATATATGCAAACACCCTCTCTTACTCAAGAGCATCTAAATTTATTTGATAAATACCATCGTTTTATGCAAGAAAAAAAAGACTGGAATTTCCAAAATGTTACTGCAGATCATTACTATAACTCTTTTGTTACTGGACATGCAGAATACGGAAAAGAAGTACTCTACTTTCATGAAGAAAAATTAATAGGAGTTGATCTCATAGATATACTTGAAGATGGGATATCTTCTATCTATTTTTATTATGATCCAAGCTATTCGCATCTTTCACTAGGAAAACTTTCCTTATTGCAACAAATCCAATATGCTAAAGAAGTTAATAAAAAATGGATTTATCTAGGCTATTATGTACAAGACTGCCCTTCTCTTAGCTACAAGGCTAATTATAAGCCATATACTACGCTGCAAGGTCGTCCATCTTTGGAAGATGAATATATATGGACTTAGTTAAATAGCTCTTTCTCTTGCTCTTGTCTAATCTTTGTTTTTTTTGCTTTTAGTTCATCTGAGAGTTTTTTATCTAATGCTTCTTCATCTAATTTATCATTTTTTCTAAGTCTCGCTATTTTTTCTTCTTGAAGATTTTTTTTTGCTTTTTGCTTCCATCTATTTTTGTTTCTTCTAGCTTCAGCTTTATCTTTATCTTCATCTAAATATATTTGTATAATACCATCTGGATTAATATCTTTTTTATGTACTTTGTAATAATTCATAATTATTTTTCTATTGAGTTTTGTATCAATTAACTTACTATTAACAATATTAATAAATAAAGAAGTATCTTTTGTATCTAAAGCTAATTTCAAAGTACTTTGTGCACTTCTAAGAAAATAATCATTTACGTTTTTATGTTTACGTAATTGGTGTAAATAATCTAACTTGATGTTCGAATGATTACCTGATTCTACGTCATATCCAAGTTTTTTTGTCTTTTTTACATTTGCTATGTAGTTATCAATTTTATCAGCATAACTCGCATAATGTTTAAGAGCTTTCAGCTTTTTTATATGTACTGCATTTACATAAACTTCATCTCCTAAAGCTGCATAAACCTTTGGATTTGCAGTTTCTAATGCCATTAATAAAACAGATAATAGGCTTGTAAGTAGAAAAAATTTCATTAATGTCCTTTATGAAATTATATCAGAAAATTGTTATAAGTAAATTGAGTAATAATTGGAGGGGATAAAAAAGAATGATACTCCAAAAGGAGTATCAAGAAAAGATTAAAGACTAACCATTTCTCTTTTTCTGAATTTCTTCAGAAACAGCTCTTGGAACTTCAGAATAATGATCAAATTCCATAGAGTATGTAGCACGTCCTTGAGTAGCAGAACGAAGGTCAGTTGAATAACCAAACATTTCAGAAAGAGGAACGTGAGCATCAACGATTTTACTACCAGCACGGTCACCCATAGAGTTGATTTGTCCACGACGTCTGTTAAGGTCACCGATAACATCACCCATATTTTCTTCAGGAGTTTCAACTTCAACTTTCATCATTGGCTCTAGAATTGCAGGTTTAGCTTTACGACATGCTTCTTTGAAACCCATTGATGCAGCAAGTTTAAACGCCATCTCATTTGAATCAACATCATGGTAAGAACCATCATAAAGAGTAACATCAATATCTTCCATTGGATAACCCGCAAGAACACCATTTGACATTGCTTCTTCACAACCTTTTCTAACAGCTGGAATAAATTCTTTAGGAACAGATCCACCTTTAATAGCATTTGTAAATACAAATCCTGTATCTGGCTCACCTGGTTTAACAGTAAGATAAACATGACCAAATTGACCACGACCACCAGATTGTTTAGCATATTTGTACTCTTGATCAACTTTCTCTTTAATAGACTCTCTATAAGAAACTTGTGGAGCACCAACTTCAGCTTCAACTGAGAACTCACGTCTCATACGGTCAACAAGAATTTCAAGGTGTAGTTCACCCATACCAGAAATAATAGTTTGACCAGTTTCTTCATCAGTATTAACTCTAAAAGATGGATCTTCCGCAGCTAGCTTAGATAAAGCAATACCCATTTTTTCTTGGTCAGCTTTCGTTTTTGGCTCAACTGCAACAGAAATAACTGGTGCCGGGAAGTCCATTCTCTCAAGAACAACTTTTTCCTCACCTTGACATAAAGTGTCACCAGTAGTTGTAGCTTTAAGACCAACAACTGCACCGATTTCACCAGCATAAATTTCTTTAACTTCTTCACGTTTAATAGCGTGCATCTTAACGATACGGCCAATTCTTTCTTTTTTATCTTTAGTAGAGTTATGAACGAATGAACCAGATGTTAATGAACCACGGTAAACACGAATAAATGTAAGAACACCAACAAATGGATCTGTCATAATTTTAAATGCAAGTGCAGCAAAATCGCCTTCATCAGTTGAAGGAACAGCTACTTCTACTTCTTCATCATCCATTAATGTACCCATAATTGCTTCTGATTCAACAGGTGAAGGTAAGTAAGCAACAACAGCGTCAAGTAAAGTCTGAACACCTTTGTTTTTAAATGCAGTACCTGGAGTCATTGGAACAACAGCCATACCAAGTGTAGCAGCTTTAATTGCAGCAGCGACTTCTGCTTCTGTGAAATCTCCACCATCCAAGAATTTCTCAGCGAAGTCATCATTACCATCAACTTCCGCAAGAGTTTCCATCATTTTTTCTTTGTACTCTGCAGCTATCTCTTGTAAAGAATCACGAATATCTTGAACATGGTAGTTAGAACCCATTTCAGCATCTTGATCCCAAACAATTTCTTTCATAGTAACTAAATCTACAACACCTTCAAATTCAGCTTCCGCACCAATTGGAAGTTGAATAGGCATTGGGTTACCTTTAAGACGATCTTTAATTTGACGCTCAACTTCGTAGAAATCTGCACCAGTTCTGTCCATTTTATTAACAAAAACAATTGAAGGAACCTTATAACGGTTACGTTGTCTCCAAACTGTTTCTGATTGAGGTTGAACACCACCAACAGCACAAAATACTGAAACAGCACCATCAAGTACACGCATAGAACGCTCAACTTCAATAGTAAAATCAACGTGTCCCGGAGTATCGATAATATTAATCTGCTTACCAGCCCACTCACAAGTAGTTGCAGCAGAAGTAATTGTAATACCACGTTCTTGTTCTTGTTCCATCCAGTCCATAGTAGCAGCACCATCATGAACTTCACCGATTTTATGTTCAACACCAGTATAGAAAAGGATTCTTTCTGTTGTTGTTGTTTTACCTGCATCAATATGTGCAGCAATACCGATATTTCTTACATCATTAAGTTTGTGACTTCTTGCCATAGTTTAGTACCTTGTTTAGTTAGTTCAGAGATAAGCTCTTTTATAAATAAAAAATATTTACTTACAAAAGAGCTGTCAATATTAGGGTTGTTAACATCAAAATTTACTTGTAAATTTAAACCTTATTCAAAATAAAGCTAAGTGTTAACGCAGTTAAGGGAATTACTTCCCTTAGCGTTGGAAAACAGTATTCTACCAGCGATAGTGAGCAAATGCTTTATTAGCTTCTGCCATTTTATACGTATCTTCTTTTTTCTTAAATGCATTACCTTTATCAGATGATGCATCCATGAACTCATTAGCTAATCTCTCAGCCATAGTTCTTTCATTTCTCTTGCGAGCTGCGTCTATTAACCATCTAAGTGCTAAAGACTGTTGACGTACCGGGCGTACTTCTACTGGAACTTGGTAAGTAGCACCACCAACACGGCGACTTTTTACTTCTATAATTGGTTTAACGTTTTCAATAGCTTCATTAAATGTATCAATACCAGTTTTTTCACCACGAGAGCTAATGATATCCATTGCACTGTAGATAATTTTTTCTGCTATAGACTTTTTACCATCTAACATTACTTTGTTTATAAATTTCGTCAGCATTTTGCTTCCATAAACTGGATCTGGCATAACTGGACGAGTGGGAGCTTTTCTTCTTCTCATTGTTTTTCCTTCAATTGTTTTTCAAATTTACTCAGAGAATATATGTTCTCTGTCATCACTTCTTAATCCTAAGATCAATACTCAATGAATTTATTCAGCTCTCAGACACTTTATACGAAACTAATTCGTGAGCTCACTGCTGTAGTGAACCAAGTGCTATCATAGTAAACCGGACTAAGTTCGGGTTACGTATTAATTAGATTATTTTTTTGGACGCTTTGCACCGTATTTAGAACGAGCAACCATACGACCAGAAACACCAGCAGTATCTAATGCACCACGAACGATATGATACTTAACACCAGGTAAATCTTTTACTCTACCACCACGTACTAATACGATTGAGTGTTCTTGAAGGTTATGACCCTCTCCACCGATATATGAAATAACTTCAAAGCCAGATGTTAATCTAACTTTTGCAACTTTTCTTAAAGCCGAGTTAGGTTTTTTTGGTGTAGTCGTATAAACACGAGTACATACACCACGACGCTGTGGACATGATAAAAGAGCAGCAGATTTAGATTTTTTAACAACCCTTTTACGCTCTTTACGAATCAATTGATTGATTGTAGGCATACAATTCCTTTTTACTTAAATTTTCCAGTAGAATTTAATCCTCTAATTTTTTAGAGAATTATAGACACGAGATAATACAGAAAAATGAATTAAAGCTAGCTTATTTTAAGGGTATATTAAAGAAAAATGAATGAGGTGGGAAAATTACTCCTACGCTATGCGTAAGAGTAAGAATGAAGGATACTATCTATTCTTCTTCTTCATCCGAATGAAACATAACTTCTTGATCTTTGTAAATACCAGTTCCAACAGGAATAGTACGACCAATAATAACATTTTCTTTCAGGTTATTTAAATCGTCCACTTTAGCTGAAACGGCAGCCTCTGTAAGAACTTTTGTAGTATCTTGGAATGATGCAGCTGAGATAATACTATCTGCTGATACTGCAGCTCTTGTGATACCAACTAAGAATGGCTCAGCAATTGAAGGACGACCACCAAGACGAATAATTTTTTCATTCTCTTGTGCAAATTTCGCTTTAGAAATTAAATCTCCTTCAATAAACTTCGTGTCTCCAGATTTAACAATCTTTACCTGACGTAACATTTGAGTAAAAATAACTTCAATATGCTTATCAGCAATATTAACACCTTGAGAACGGTATACTTGTTGTACTTCAGAAACAAGATAATTATACAGTGCTTTAACACCCATAATACGAAGTAGTTCGTGTGAAGAGATGATACCAGAAGTCAATCTCTCTCCAGCATGAACAAAGTCTCCAAGACTTACAACTGCAACATGCGATTTATCAACAAAGTACTCTTTAACGATACCTTGATCAGATGCAATTACAATTCTAACTTTTCCACGAAGTGGCTTACCAAAACTAACTACACCATCTATTTCAGAAATAAGTGCAGTTGCTTTAGGACGACGTCCCTCAAATAGTTCAGATACTCTAGGAAGACCCCCTGTAATATCTGATGATTTTTGAAGTGCTTTTGGTGTTTTTGCAATAATATCTGCAATTTTAACCTGTGCGCCATCTTCAACAAATAATGAAGACTTAGAATTAACTGCATAACGCAATAACTCGCCATCAGTTGTAGCAATTACAACAGTTGGTTTATATTCTGTTGGAATATGATCATTAATCATTACACGAGTTTTACCAGTAAGTTCATCTAACTGCTCTGTAGCAGTTGTTCCGACAATAATATCTTCAAAAGCAACTGTACCATCAGATTCAGAGATAACAGGATTAGAATATGGATCCCATTCAGCAATTACAACTGATTCATCTGATGCTGGTTTTGCTAACAGAGTATTTGCTTCAACAGCTTCATCATCATTTGCAACAATAACAGAACCACGAGCGATATAATGTCTTACAGCTTCACGATTGTTTACATCGACAACAGTAGCGAAAAGACCTTTTTCAATTACTTCGTATCCAGCTTTAAGACCTTCAAATCTTTCTAAGAAGTCACCTTTAAGTAAAAAGTACTTCACAGTACCCTCTTCTTTAGCAAGAATTTTTTGCGTTACAGGAGCACCATCAGCAACGGCTAGTTCTGATGCATAAGGAACACGACTTGGTACATTCCAACCATCTTTAATAGTCTCAACAATTGACTCATCTTCTGCTACTTCAGTTCCAGTTTCGTATGGGAAGTAATACTTACCATCAATCTGTCCACCAACACCAGCAAGTTCATTTGGTTTAGCAATTTCATTTTTTCGTAAAGAATAACGAACAGTCTCTTTACCAATTACACTTACTAAAACTTCATCATGAATAGTTTGAATCTCAAGCTTACCTTTAAATGGTGCTTTTATCTTAGGTTCAACAAGTAAAACAGCCGCATTACGACGGTTAGCTACAATGTTTTTACCCTCTTTAGACTTATACGTTTTTACGTTATAGTAACGAATAAACCCTTCTTTTTCTGCAACAACTTGACGTTCTTGTGCAGTAGAAGATGCAGTTCCCCCAACGTGGAATGTTCTAAGTGTAAGCTGAGTACCAGGTTCTCCAATTGATTGAGCAGCTACAATACCTACAGCTTCACCCGTACGAACTATATGACCAGTAGCAAGATTCACACCATAACACAAGGCACAAATACCATTTTTACTTTTACACGTAGTAGGCGTTCTAATATGCGCTGTTTTAATTCCAGCTTCTGAAATAACTTTTGCAGACACTTCATCAAGTAAAGTACCCTCAGCAAATAAAATTTCATTTGATATAGGATCAATTACATCATCAGCTAAAACTCTACCATTCAATCTGTCTTCCAAAGATTCTATTAAAGTATTTTGATCAGAGATATCTGAAATCTCAATACCTTCATGTGTATGGCAATCATGTTCAACAACTTTAACATTTTGCGCAACATCAACAAGTTTACGAGTAAGATAACCCGCATTTGCTGTTTTAAGTGCTGTATCGGCAAGACCTTTACGAGCACCGTGAGTTGAAATAAAGTACTCAATTACATTAAGTCCTTCTTTAAAGTTTGAAATAATTGGAGTTTCAATAATATCACCACTAGGCTTAGCCATAAGACCACGCATACCAGCAAGTTGACGAATTTGTGCAGCAGAACCACGAGCACCAGAATCAGCCATCATATGAATAGAATTAAAACCTTCTTTATCATTTTGAACAAGATCCATCATCTCAGTAGCAAGAGTATTGTTTGTATCAGTCCAAACATCAATAATTTTATTATATCTTTCTTGTTCTGTTAGAAGACCCGCTTCAAATTGTTTTTGTATCTCAATAACTCTAGCTTTAGAATCAGCAATTTTTTCAGCTTTCATTGCAGGGATACGGATATCATCTGCTGAAATTGATACACCTGATTCAGTCGCATGCTTAAAACCTAAATCTTTAAGTTTATCAAGAAAACCAGCAGTAATACCAATACCACCATGCTTTTGAACATAATCAACTATTTCGTTGATATATTTTTTCTTCATTACTCTGTTCCATAATTCTGAAGGAACAAAATCTGGTAGTACTGCCTTAAGAAGCATTCTTCCAGCAGTAGTATGAATAATTCTACCATCAACACGTGTTCTAATTTTTGCATGTAAGTCAAGTGCATCATGCTCTAGAGCAATGTTAATTTCATCAACATTAGCAAAAAGTTTATTAGAACCCTTTACTGCATTCTTTTCTAGTGTGATGTAATAGATTCCAAGAACCATATCCTGAGATGGTGTAGCAATTGCCTTACCAGATGCAGGAAGCATAATATTCATAGACGCAAGCATAAGTACTTTACATTCAGCAATAGCAGCCGTAGATAAAGGTACGTGAACAGCCATTTGATCCCCATCAAAATCGGCATTAAATGCCGCACAAACTAATGGGTGAAGCTGAATTGCTTTTCCATCAATAAGGATAGGATGGAATGCTTGAATAGAAAGCTTATGAAGAGTTGGTGCACGGTTAAGCATAATCGGATAACCATCAACAATCTCAGCTAGACATTCCCAAACTTCGTTTGTTTTGTCTTCAATCATTTTTTTAGCAGCTTTTACTGTAGTTGCATAACCTTTATCTTCTAGTTTTGCAATTAAGTGCGGCTTAAATAGCTCAAGAGCCATTTTCTTAGGTAGACCACACTGATCCATAGTAAGTGACGGTCCAACAACAATTACAGAACGTCCTGAAAAGTCAACACGCTTACCAAGTAAGTTTTGACGGAAACGTCCTTGCTTACCTTTAATAATCTCAGATAATGATTTAAGAGGACGTTTGTTAGCACCCTTAACAGCATTAGCACGACGACCATTGTCAAATAATGCATCAACAGATTCTTGTAACATACGTTTTTCATTACGTACAATAATCTCAGGAGCTTCAAGTTCAACTAAACGTTTAAGTCTTTGGTTACGATTAATAACACGACGATATAAATCATTAACATCAGAAACTGCAAACTTACCACCATCAAGTGAAACAAGTGGACGTAAATCTGGTGGAAGAACAGGTAAAACTGTTAACATCATCCATGCAGGATTATTTCCAGAATTTAAGAATGATTCAATAACTTTAAGACGCTTATTAATAGTTTTCTTTTTAGCTTCTGATTTTGTCTGAGTAAGTGCTTCTTTAAGATTAGTGAATAAATCAACTAAGTCAATTGATTCAAGTAAATCACGAATAACTTCACCACCCATACGAGCTTTGAAACCTAATGCATCAAATCTTTGAACAAGAGTTCTGTATTGCTCTTCGTTTAAAACATCATACTGAAGTACTGGAGTTTTTGCTTCCGCATCATAATATGCTTCACCACCAGACTCAACAATATACGCTTCATAATAAAGCACACGTTCAAGGTCTTTCATCTTGATACCAAGTAAAGTACCAATTCTTGAAGGTAATGAACTTACATACCAAATGTGTGCAACAGGAGTTACAAGTTCGATATGACCCATACGAGTACGTCTTACTTTTGTAGATGTTACTTCAACACCACATTTTTCACATACTACACCTTTGTAACGCATCTTTTTATATTTACCACAAAGACACTCATAGTCTCTTACAGGACCAAAGATTTTTGCACAAAATAATCCATCACGCTCAGGTTTTAATGTACGGTAGTTAATAGTCTCAGGCTTTTTTACTTCACCATGACTCCAAGACATTACCTTTTCAGGTGATGCAAGACGGAATTGTAGTTGTTTAATATCTTTTGGTCTTTTGTCTTCGGTTACTTCTACTGGTACTAATTTACTCATCGTCTTCTACCTCGTCCATAATCTCTACATCAAGTGCTAGTGCTTGAAGTTCTTTTGTTAATACAAACAGTGTTTCTGGAATTCCAGAGGCTGGTACTAGTTCACCTTTTGTAATTGCTTTATAAGCGCGAACACGACCATCAACATCATCAGATTTAATAGTAAGCATTTCTTTAAGAACTGCAGAAGCACCATATGCTTCAAGAGCCCAAACTTCCATCTCTCCAAATCTTTGTCCACCAAAGAGTGCTTTACCACCAACTGGTTGTTGTGTAACAAGTGAGTATGGTCCAGTTGAACGTGCGTGAATTTTCTCATCAACAAGGTGATGAAGTTTAAGTATGTACATATACCCTACATTAACACGCTCTTTAATTTTTTCACCAGTAAGACCATTATAAACTACAGTTTTACCATCAACATCCATCTTAGCAAGTTCAAATAATTTATCAAACTCAGCCTGATTAACACCCTCAAAAATTGGAGTAGCAAAACGAACACCACCAATAGCCCAATCTCTCGCATGTTTCAAGAATGTTTCATCATCCATATCGCCAATAACTTTAGCTGCATTCATTAATCCTGCAATATCAGCAATTGCAATCATCTTTGAACGCATATTTTCTACAAAATCAGCTTGTTTTGTTTCAAACTGCTCAAGTATTTGGTTACCTAGTTCACGTCCAGCCATACCAAGATGCATCTCTAAAATCTGACCGATATTCATACGTGATGGAACCCCAAGTGGATTTAAACATACATCAACTGCACGTCCATCTTCCATATAAGGCATATCAACTTCAGGAACGATTATAGAAACAATACCTTTATTTCCGTGACGACCAGCCATTTTATCACCAACTTTTAGTTGACGTTTAGTAGCAATATATATTTTTACATACTTTACAACACCGTTTGGAAGGATGTCGTCTTTTTCAAGTATAGTAAGTTTTTCTTCATGCTCATCTCTAAAAACTCTCTTTTGTTTTTGGAAATAGTTTTTAGTTTTTGTATATTCACCTTGAATATCTTCGCTAAATGATTTAACAATCGCATTCATAGCAAAACGACTTACTTCTACTAAATCTCCACCATTAATGGTATCACCCGCTTTATAGTCAGTCTCAGCAATTGTAATATCGTTTTGTAAAGTCTCTTTTGTTAAAAGTTTAGTAACTCTTAACATTTCTTCTTTATCAATCATAAGTAGTCTATCATAGTGCTCACGTTCTAAGTAATCACGCTCTTCTTTTTCTAATTCAAGTGTACGAGGATCTTTATCGTAACCTTTTTTCGTGAAAATTTTAACATCAACGATAACACCTTCCATTGAAGGAGCACAATATAATGATTTATTTACAACATGACCAGCTTTTTCACCAAAAATTGCACGAAGTAATCTTTCTTCAGGAGTTGGCTTCACTTCACCTTTTGGAGAAACTTTACCAACTAAAATCATGCCGCCTTCAACATGTGTTCCAATTTTTACTATACCAGACTCATCAAGATGTGCTAATTCGTCGTCTCTCACATTAGGAATATCACGAGTAATCTCTTCAACTCCATGCTTAAGTTCACGTGCTTCAAGTTCTTTTTCATAAATATGCACAGAAGTAAATGCATCTTTACGAATGAGTCTCTCTGAAATTACAATTGCATCCTCAAAGTTATAACCATTCCAAGGCATGAAAGCAACCATAGCATTTACACCAAGTGCAAGTTCACCTTGATCCATATTTGGACCATCAGCAATAACTTGACCAGATTCTACATGCTCACCAACTTTAACAATTGGTTTTTGTGCAAAAGATGTGTTTTGATTTGTTCTAAGGTTTTTAGTTAATGGATAGTAATCAATATAGATTTCACCATTATCATCACCCATCACATAAATATGTTTACCATCAACTTTTTCAATCACACCAGAACGTTTTGCTTTTACACATTCCCACGCATCACGAGCAACAAGTTTTTCAACACCAGTTCCAACCATAGGAGAGAATGGTCTTAAAAGTGGTACTGCTTGACGTTGCATATTTGAACCCATAAGTGCACGATTGGCATCATCATGTTCTAAGAACGGGATAAGTGATGCAGCTACACCAACAACCATATGTGAAGAAAGGTCAGCATATTGACATTCAGTAGGTGGGCGAAGTAAGATTTCACCATCCATTCTTGTTGTAACTAAGTCTTCTATAAATTGACCATTTTCATCAAGTTTATTTGAAGCAGCAGCAATTTTAACACCCTCTTCTTGTGTAGCAGTTAAATATATAACTTCATCACTAACAACACCATCTGTTACAATTTTATATGGTGCTTCAATAAATCCATGTTCATTTACTTTTGAGTATGTAGCAAGAGTATTGATAAGACCAATATTTTGACCCTCTGGAGTCTCAACCGGACAAATTCTACCATAGTGAGTTGGATGAACATCACGCACTTCAAAACCAGCTCTTTCTTTAACAAGTCCACCTTCACCTAGAGCTGACAAACGACGCTTGTGAGTAACTTCTGAAAGTGGATTTGTTTGGTCCATAAACTGAGAAAGTTGTCCACCAGAGAAAAATTCCATAATTGTAGAAGTAATCATTTTTGAGTTAATTAAATCATGTGGCATTAACTCAGACATAGGTCCACTCATCGTAGACAATTTATCACGAATCGCTTTTTGCATTTTGATAAGACCATTATGCAATTCATTACCTAATAGTTCACCAATAGAACGAATACGTCTATTACCTAAATGATCTCTATCATCAATGTGACCTTGACCATTTTTAACTTTAATAACATATTTTACTGATTGAATAATATCTTCATGTGTAAGAACCGTCACATACTCAGGAATATCCATTCCTAATTTATGGTTCATTTTCATACGACCAACACGAGTTAAGTCATATCTCTCTGGATCAAAGAACAGTTGATTAACAAAAGCTTTTGCAGCTTCTTTTGTAACTGGTTCACCTGGTCTCATTACTTTATAGATACGAATT
This sequence comes from Sulfurimonas sp., assembly GCF_047622445.1. GTDB lineage: Bacteria > Campylobacterota > Campylobacteria > Campylobacterales > Sulfurimonadaceae > Sulfurimonas. The sequence continues at coordinate 17,770 of NZ_JBLHOE010000001.1, read as the reverse complement.
GCAGACAAATCATTTTCATCTTCAATTTCTTCAGTTTGCTTGAGAAGTTTAAGAGAATCAGCATCAGCATTAAATGCATTAAGAACAGAACTATCAACACCATCAGCTAAATCATTTGCAATTTTAAATTCACTTACGCCAATTTCAGCTAATTTCTTCAATTTAGTTTCGTCAATATGAGTCATAGTATCAAAAAGAATTTCACCAGTTTCTGGATCTATAATAGGTTCAGCTAAATATCTCTCAATTAAAATTTCAATAGGATACTGAACTTCTTTTAAACCATCATCAACAAGTTTTTGAGCTTTTTTTACTGAAAGTCTTTTTCCAGCATTTACTAAGATATTAGAATCTGTGTCTAATAAGTCATATCCAATTCTACCAATATAGTCAGCTTGTTTAAATGCAACTGAGAACATGTTCTCAGAGATTTTAATCGTTTGAATTGGATAGAAAAGTTTTAAAATATCTTGTTTCGAATATCCTAAAGCACGGAACATAATTGTAACAGGAACTTTACGACGTTTGTTAATTCTCATATAAAGAATGTCTTTTGGATCATACTCAAAATACAACCACGAACCACGATCTGGAATAATCTGACCAGTATAAATAAGCTTATTTCCAGCAGTAGTCGATTTTTCTTCTTTAAAAATAACACCAGGTGAACGGTGAAGTTGATTTACAACAACTCTTTCAACACCATTAATGATGAATGAAGTTCTATCTGTCATAAGTGGAATATCACGAACAAATATACTTTGTTCTTTAATATCTTTTACACCAAGTTTTTCTTTAGTATTTTCATCTCTATCCCAAAGTACAAGACGAGTTTTCATTCTAAGAGATACAGCGTATGTAAGTCCACGCTCCATACATTCTCTGACTGTGTATTTTGGTTTTCCAACTTCAGAACCAATATACTCAACAGTTAATCTATTTTGAACATCATGGATAGGAAAGACAGATTGGAATACATTTTCAATTCCACTATCAGCTCTATCTTTGTCTTCTAACATTAAGAACTTATCATAAGAACTTTGTTGTAGTTGTAGTAAATTCGGTACTTCAATTTGTTGAGGAGTTTTAGAGAAGTCTACACGAAGACGATTTCCGGAATATAAAGTGTTTAACATAGGCAACCTCGATAAGTGTTAATTAGGGGTTTAAATTTATAAGTTTAAATTTAAACGTATCATATCTAGACGTCTCTAGATAGATTTATGAGCTCTTGAAATGGACTCATTATTTTATAGTGCTTATAAACGACATAAGGGCACTTTTACAAAAGGACAAAATCCCATTGTAAAAGCGCCCAAAAGATGAGAGCCGAAGCTCTCGTGAAAAAGTGTTAGCTAAAAATTATTTAACTTCTACAGTTGCACCAGCTGCTTCTAAAGCAGTTTTTGCTTCTTCAGCAGCATCTTTATCTACAGCTTCTTTGATTGTAGATGGTAAACCTTCACAAGCTTCTTTAGCTTCTTTTAGTCCTAGACCAGTAAGAGCACGAACAGCTTTAATAACACCAATTTTCTTAGCACCAACATCAGTAAGTACTACATCAAATTCAGTTTTTTCAGCAGCAGCTTCACCAGCAACAGCTCCACCAGCAACAGCAACAGGTTGTGCAGATACACCAAATTTTTCTTCAAATTCTTTTACTAATTCAGAAAGTTCTAATACTGAAAGTCCTGAGATAAATTCTAATACGTCTTCTTTAGTTATAGCCATAATATATGTCCTTTAATTTTTTCAAAATTTAAGGAAACCTTTTACTTTATTGTACGCTAAAGGAAATAATTCCTTTAGCTACGCTAACGCTAAGTTTTCCTCGACGGAAAGTCCATCGCACAAGTGCGATTTATTATCCTATTAGTCTGGTAATCAGACAGTCTTTAGAATCGGACTATGCCGCTTCTTCTTCTTTTTTCTCTTTAAGAGCGTTAAGTCCAATTGTAAAGTTAGCAACAGGAGCCATCCAAGTAGCAGCAAGCATACCAAGTAACTCTTCACGTCCTGGAAGTTTAGCGAATGCTTCAACTTTAGCAGCGTCAGCAGCTTCACGATCAATATAAGCAGATTTAATTACAAATAATTCGTTCTTTTTAGCAAAGTCAGATACTACTTTAGAAGTAGCAACTGAATCTTCACCCCAAACAAATATATTTGTATCTTTAATCTCGATACCTTCTAAATCAACATTTTTAAGTGCAATTGTTGCTAAAGTATTTTTAACAACTTGAACTTTTGTATCTTTAGCGCGAGCCATTGCTCTTAATGCTTCTAAATCAGAAACGCCTAAACCTTTATAGTCACATAGAACTACAGCTTGTGCATCTTTAAATTCAGTAGTAAGTACTTCAATAATTTCAGCTTTTTGTGTTTTTGTCATAAAATTTTCTCCTTTTAGACAATCTTCAACAGGAAATTAAGTGTAATTAAACACGCCTATATCTCAAGTCCATAAAATGCAGTTATCATTGTTGTACTTCATAATGAGCGAAGCCCATATAAAGGTAGAGACAAAACATCCCTACGACCCCATAATGCTACAAAAGATAAATCTTTTGTTATTTTAGAAGTCTCAATTAGTGAGTAACTTTATAATGTCCTAACAAAAGCTAGGACACTAAAAACTACTAATTATTTACTTAATATCTGCTAATTCAGCAAGATCAAATTTAACAGCTGGACTCATAGTTAAACTAAGAGCAGCATTTTGAATATAACGACCTTTTGCAGAAGCTGGCTTTTGTTTATTAATAGCAACAATAAAAGCTGTAAGGTTCTCTTGAATTTTTTCAGCACCAAAGCTTGCTTTACCAATACCAGCGTGGATGTTACCTTTTTTATCAACTCTAAAGTTAACTTGGCCACCCTTAACATTTTTAACAGCAGTTGCAACATCTGGAGTTACAGTACCAGTTTTAGGATTTGGCATTAAACCTTTTGGCCCTAGAATACGACCAATTTGTCCAACAAGTCCCATACAATCAGGAGCAGCAACAACAACATCAAAGTTGAATATACCAGCTTTAATATCTGCTACTAAATCGTCAGTACCAACGATATCAGCACCAGCAGCTTTAGCTTCATCAGCTTTAACGCCTTTTGCAAATACTGCAACACGAACTGTTTTACCAGTTCCATTAGGAAGTACTAATGCACCACGTACCATTTGGTCAGCGTGACGAGGATCAACATTTAAATTCATTGCAATTTCAACAGTTTCATCAAACTTTGCACTTTTCAAGTCGCCCATTACAGCTGAAGCTTCAGCTACTGTATAGCCTTTTGTACTATCTATCTTTTCTAATAATGATTTATATCTTTTACTCATTTTCAAATTTCCTTATGTAATTCTTCCACATAATTTTAAATCATTGTGGTGTTGATTTTTTAAAACGTAGTGACTAATCTACTACTTTAATACCCATTGAACGAGCAGTACCCGATAGAGTATTTGCAGCCATATCTTTATCATCAGTATTTAAATCAGCAATTTTAGCATCAACAACTTCCATCAATTGAGCTTTAGTGATTTGACCAACGATAGTTGTTAAAGGATTATCAGTACCTTTTTTAACTCCTGCTGCTTTCATAAGAAGTGCAGATGCAGGTGGTTGCTTTGTAATAAAAGTAAAACTTCTATCAGTATAAACAGTAATAACAACAGGAACTTTGAATCCCATTTTATCTTTTGTCTTTTCGTTAAATGCTTTAGTGAATTCCATGATGTTAACACCACGTTGTCCTAGAGCTGGTCCAACTGGTGGTGCAGGGTTTGCTTTACCAGCATCGATATGTAACTTAATGTAGTCCATTACTTTTTTTGCCATTGTATTTCCTTTTAATATTAATAATGCAACTTGAACAAAGTTCAGCTTGCTACGCTTTTAGCTACGCTAAACTTAAACTTTAAATAAAATCTAAATTTAGCGTACTATAAATTTACTAGATTATTTTTTCAACTTGAGTATAAGGAATATCTACAGGAGTAGCTCTTCCAAAAATTGATACATTTAATTTTAATGTACCATGTTCTAAATCATACTCATCTACTGTTGCTGTAAAGTTTGCAAATGAACCTTCAGTAATACGAACAGTTTCGCCACTTTCAAAATAAACTTTTGGTTTTGGTGCTGCACGGTTGTTAACACGATCAAGAATTACATTAATGTCATGCTCACTTAACGGTGTAGGAATATTTGCTTCACCAATAAAACCAGATACTTTTGGTAAAGATTGAACCATGTGTTGTACTTCAGTGTTTAAGTCAATTTTTGCAAAAACATATCCTGAATATAAAGAGCGCTCTGTTACTTTTTTCTTGCCATCTTTAACTTCAATAACATCTTCAGTTGGAACTATTACTTCTTCTATAAATTCTTGTAATCCATGCTCTTCAATCATGTTAAAGATTGCATCTCTCACTAGTCTGTCATTTCCGTAAGTTTGAATCGAATACCATTGGTGTGCCATAATTTCCCCTTAACCTAGAACTGCTGACATTACTGAGGACATAAATAAATCAACGAGAGCCAAAAATGCGGCGATAACTGTAACAACAATAATTACAGCAATATATGCTTGCTTAACCTGACCTTTTGTAGGAAAGATAACTTTAGTTAATTCTGCTTTTGCATTTCTAATATGTGTGTTTAAATTCATTTATCTTTATCCTAGAGTGACAATTCATTGATTATAAATAAAGCTCGTAAGCTTTACTAATAATAAATGTGGCAGGCGTAGGGGGACTCGAACCCGCAACACCCGGATTTGGAATCCGGTGCTCTACCATTGGAGCTATACGCCTAAAAGGGACAAGCCCTAATCTAAAAAGAGAAACTGATTACAGTTTCATCTCTTTATGAGTTGTATGTTCTCTACAGAACTTACAGTATTTTCTTACTGAAAATTTTTCAGTATGAATTTTCTTATTCTTAGTTGTGTGATAATTACGTCTTGTACATTTCTCACAACCTAAGTGAATTGCTTCTCTCATATTATTTTTACCTTTAAAGAATTAAACAAATCGCAAAAGCGATTTATTTAATGATCTCAGCAACAACACCAGCACCAACAGTTCTACCACCCTCACGGATAGCGAAATTAGTACCTTTTTCCATTGCAATTGGGTGAATTAACTCAGCAGTAATACTTACGTTATCACCTGGCATAACCATCTCAGTACCTTCTGGTAATGTGATTGCACCTGTAACATCAGTAGTACGAACGTAAAACTGAGGACGGTAACCGTTAAAGAATGGAGTATGACGTCCACCTTCATCTTTACTTAGAACATAGATTTCTGCAGTAAATGTAGTGTGAGGAGTAATAGTACCTGGCTTACATAGTACTTGACCACGTTCAACATCGTCTTTACCAATACCACGAACAAGAACACCACAGTTATCACCAGCTAGTGCTTGGTCCATTTCTTTACGGAACATTTCTATACCAGTTACAGTAGTTTTTTGAGTATCACGGATACCAATGATTTCAATTTCTTCACCAATTTTAACAGTTCCACGCTCGATACGTCCAGTAACAACTGTACCACGACCAGAAATTGAGAAAACATCTTCAACTGGCATTAAAAATTCTTTGTCAGTTTCACGAACTGGTTCAGGAATATAATCATCAACAGTTGTCATAAGTGCTTTAATTTTCTCTGACCACTCACCAAGAGTACCAGTTTTTGCTTCTTCAAGAGCTTTAAGAGCTGAACCAATTGTAATTGGAGTATCATCACCTGGGAATTCATACATATCTAGAAGTTCACGGATTTCCATCTCTACTAGTTCAAGTAATTCTTCATCATCAACCATATCTTCTTTATTCATGAAAACAACTAGGTAAGGAACACCAACTTGCTTAGAAAGAAGTATATGCTCACGAGTTTGTGGCATAGGACCATCAGCTGCAGAAACAACTAAAATAGCACCATCCATTTGTGCAGCACCAGTAATCATGTTTTTAACATAATCCGCGTGACCTGGACAGTCAACGTGTGCATAGTGACGCGCATCAGTTTCGTACTCAACGTGTGAAGTAGCGATAGTAATACCACGTTCTCTTTCTTCTGGAGCATTATCGATTGCATCATAATCCATAAGTTCTGCGCCGTTAGTTACTGCTAATACTGCTGTAATTGCAGCTGTTAATGTTGTTTTACCGTGGTCAACGTGTCCAATTGTACCGATGTTAACATGCGGTTTATTACGTTGAAACTTTTCTTTTGCCATAGTGTTCTCCTAGCTTAATTTGTGAATTGAAATGGAATTATATCCAAAAATCATTCAATTATTGCTTAAAGTATATAAATTTTTATATACTGGTGCTGACGGTGGGATTTGAACCCACGGCCTCTTACTTACCAAGCAAGTGCTCTACCCCTGAGCCACGACAGCTAAAAGAGATGTAATGTAAGCAATAATTGCATGATTTTTATTTTTAACAATGATAATAAATTATTAGATTTTTATGTAGAGATGCAAGCTATATAGATAATTATATAATATACTATATATAGAAGTTAATTAACGAAAATTGTACTTCAGCTTCCAGAAGTTTTGTTTTTTTGATGGAGCGGGTGAAGGGATTCGAACCCTCGACAGCCTGCTTGGAAGGCAGGAACTCTAGCCGCTGAGTTACACCCGCATCTAAAACAAAAGTGGTGGTGGGAAGAGGAGTCGAACCTCTGAACCCATAGGGAGCAGATTTACAGTCTGCCGTCGTTGGCCACTTGACTATCCCACCATCGTATAATAACTATATCTTTTCTGGTCTAACACTGTTTCTAATATTCAAATTTCAATGGTGCTGACACGAGGATTCGAACCCCGGGCCTGTTGATTACAAATCAACTGCTCTAGCCAACTGAGCTATGTCAGCATCGAAATTGAGCCAGAATTATAGCCTCTAAGATTCTTAATGTCAAGGCTTTTTGATTAAAATTTAATAATTTCACCATCTTTGGCAATTTTTGCATTTAAATGCCCACAATATTCTTCGATTTCTTGTGTCATTTCTTCTAAGTATAAAGGTTTTATATGATTTATATAGAGGGAGATATTATCTCTTTTTAAAGATTTTAATCTTTCTCCAAGTAGTTTTGGGGTCAGGTGCTTACTTTCTTTTGCCAGACTTTTCATCCTTGAGGGGAAAGAACATTCTATGAGTGCTGATGTTATAGATTCATCTTCATTTAAAATTTCAACTATATTTTCTATAGAATATGTGTCTGCAGTCATAAGTATTGCAGTTTCATTTTTTCTATATATATAACCGCAACTTGGAACAGTATGATCTGTTTTAATTGGACGTATTGATTCTGTATCTGAGAGTGTATATTCTTTATCAAATTCAATTTCTTTATACTGTATACACATGCCATTACCATTGAGTAATTTAATTTTTGAGAAATCTGGCCATATAATGTCATTGAGAAAATGTTTTTGTATAGCTTCTAATGTTGCTGGCAATCCACATAAAGTTATCGGTTCTTGCAAATTATCAAAATAATTATCTATGATATAAGCTATATCAGATATATGATCTAAGTGTGAATGAGTTAACCATATATTATTAATTTTAGCAGATTTTTCTTCAAGACCTACTAATAGATTACCGGCATCTATGACATTTTTTTCATTTAAATAAAATGAACTTGTACCAAAGCCTTTTGCTTTTGTACCATATGCACCTAAAACTTTAATATTCTTTTCATTTTCTTCTGTATCTTCTTTAACCTCTACATACACATCTTTAAAAGTTTCCCGGACGTCAAATATTGCATCAATATTTTCAAAAAATATATCTATAAGGTCAGGATCAAAATGTTTTCCTCTTCCGTCCTTGAAAAGTTTTAAAATTTTCTCATCTTCCCACGCTTTTTTATATACTCTATCAGAGCCCAATGCATCAAATACATCAGCTATAGCTGTTATACGTCCATAAATATGTATATCTTTACCACTCTTGCCCTGTGGATATCCGGTTCCATTCCATTTCTCATGATGCTCATAAGCGACTATAGAAGCAGCTTTTAAAAGCGGTCTCTCTGAGTTATTTGTCATCTGATAACCAAGCTCAGCATGTGTATCCATAATAGCTCTTTCCTGAGCATTAAATCTACCAGGTTTATTTAAAATAGCATCTGGAATTGCAACTTTTCCAATATCATGCATTGGACTTGCTTGCTTTAATAATTCTGCTTCTTCTTTTGGAAGTCCATATGCAAGTGCTAAAATCTTAGAATATTCTGCGACTCTTTTTACATGATTTCCAGTTTCTTTACTTCTACTTTCACCAATAGCACCCATGGTAAATACAACTTCTCTTTGCGTGTCTTCAATCTCTTGTGTCATTTTAACAGCAACTAAAGTTTCAGCTGCATAGGTACTTGCAAGCATAAGTCTCTTCATATCATTATCGTCAAAAGCTTCTTTTTCCCCTTGATGGTTAATAACCTGAAATGCCCCAATTATTTCATCATCATTATCAAACATAGGAATTACCATCATACTTTTTGTAATATAACCTGTTTTTTTATCTATATCTGGATTAAAACGTTTGTCTTGATATACATCTTTTATAATAATTTTTTCTTCATTCACAATTGCTGAGCCAACAATCCCTGAATCAATTGGTAACTCTATAGCATCAATACCATGGGCCACTTTCGTCCATATTGTTTTTTTATCATCACTTACTACCCATACTGTACATCGATCAGAAGATGTTAATGCTCTGCCCATATTTGCTAATACCGCTAAAATATCATCATAATCTCGCAAAGCAGAGACTTCTGTCAAATATATAAATATAAGTTCTAAAATTTCATTTGGATTTAAACTTCTTGCATGTTTCATTATGATTCCAATTGTATGCTTTTTATCATTATATATTTATAATTATTAAAATAAAATTTTCTTTACCATTTATTTGATATACTATATATGCATTTAAATATTTAGGACTAACCATGAAAATCTTATTAGTATTATTATTCATTCTTCCAGTCTATTTACTTTCCAATTCCGTGTATACTCCTAAAGACATTGAAAATTCTTATCAAAAAGGATTGTCATTTTACAAAAAAAATGATTTTACGAAGAGTTATAGATATTTTAAAAACATTTATCTATATAAACTCGCAGATCAAAAGTTCAATTTTTATTTTGGAAAAAGTGCTTACGAAACGGGTAACTACGAAAATGCTTTAGCTGCTTTTGAAAGAGTTGAGATGAATGACACTTCAAATATTCAGAATAAATTAGAAATGGCTCGGGCATTCTCTATGTTGAAAATGTATCAAGATTCTGAAAACACTTATAGAGATGTATTGAAAAACCCTAACTTACCGTCCAATATAAGAACCGATATAGAATTGGCTTTGGCGAGAGTCTCCAACGTTCAAAAAAAGTCTTTTACCTATGCAACACTTAAGGGAGATATACTTTACGATTCAAATGTAAACTATGCTTCACTTAATGATTATACATACGATGGTAATGATTTTAATAAAAGTAGTGCAATATCTGACACAGCTCTTCAAATTTTTGCGAACATTACTAATGTATATGATATTGGATATAAAAATGGATTTGCTATCAAGAATTCAGTATCAATGTACCTTAAAGATTATAGTGACACTATAAATAACAAATATAATATTCAATACTTTAACTATATACCAAGCTTACTTTATAAAGAATCATTATTTACTGCTGAACTTGCATTAGGGCTCGATCTACTCGAAGTTAACAGTAGCAAATATTTATCTTCTATATCTTTATCTCCACAGCTCCAATATAATCATACAAATACACTAAAGAGTCTCATGTACATAAAATATCAAAAAAAAGAATTTGCACAAAAAGCACAGTTTGATTTAGATGCCAACCGTATTGAACTAGCATATGGGCTACAAGATATCTTAACTCCTCGTTCTTATCTCCAAGGTAATTTTAGATATATTTCTGAAAAAAAAATTCGTGGTATAAATACAAATGTTAGTTACAATCAACTGAAATTCGATGCAAGCTATGCAAATCAGTTTACATCAAAGTATAGTTTTAACCTACATGCTCAGATAAGTTCTAAAAAATATAAAGAATTCGACGCTGGATTCAACTCAAGGCGTCAAGATATTGGTAGTTCCGGAACACTAGGGCTAACTATGATTATTATCCCGAATTTACGATTTAAACTTAGTACTACATACCAATATGTCCATTCCAACCAGAATAGGTTTAGTTACCAAAAGTATACAGCTGTTACTGGTTTAGTAAAAACTTTTTAGGAGAATAAAATGAAAATTATACTTTTTTCAATAATACTTTTGAGTCAAATATTATTTGCCAAAAGTGTTGCGAACATTACCGCTTTACGAGGTGAAGCAAATATCCATAGAGATGGGATTATTACTTTAGCAAAACTTGGTTCTGTTTTAGAATCTAAAGATAGGATAACAACAAAAAATAATACAAAAGTTCAGATTATTTTTAAAGATGAGACTATAATTAGTCTAGGTAAGAATAGTGATTTCTCTATAGAAGAGTATCTTTTTGGAGATACACAAGTGCCTATTGCCAAATTTGGTATACTAAAAGGTGCGATGAGGACTATAACAGGTAAGATTGGTAAAATTGCTCCAGAAAAATTTACTGTCGCTACAAAAACAGTAACTATTGGGATTAGAGGAACAAACTTTAGCGTATTTATAAATGAAGATGGCTCATCTCAAGTATTTTGTACGTATGGAGCCATAAGTGTTTCAATTGCCGGAACTACATATATTGTAGATCAAGGTTTCCTCTTAACTCTTACATCACAGGGGAAAGTGAAGATTAAAGAATTTACACCGGTGGACCTGAAACAAGTACAAACACAAAACTTCGCAACAAGTGAAGGAAAAGCTAATCCTACAAAAAATACAAATCATCAAGAAGAAATTCTAAATTCTAAGAATAATACACAGCTAGATAATACAAGAGAAGAATCTGAATCTGCAATAATTGATAGTATTTCAGAAATAATACAGACTGCTGTTCAAGAAGCAGCAATTTCACAAGATATTGAGATAGAGCAAATTACTGAGACGCAGATAGAAGCAGCTCGTCTTGCCGCTGAAGAAGCAGCTCGTCTTGCCGCTGAAGAAGCAGCTCGTCTTGCCGCTGAAGAAGCAGCTCGTCTTGCCGCTGAAGAAGCAGCTCGTCTTGCCGCTGAAGAAGCAGCTCATCTTGCCGCTGAAGAAGCAGCTCGTCTTGCCGCTGAAGAAGCAGCTCGTCTTGCAGCTCATGCTGCCGCAGTAGAAGCAGCAATAAGGGCAGCGGCAGAAGTAGCAGCTCCAGGACAATCATATCCTTAATTTAATCACTAAATGCTAAGAATTTTATTTTCGCCATCAGAAGGCAAGAACTCTGGTGGTTCGCAAGGAAACAAAAGTTTATTCGGTGCAGATGATGCAAGAAATGATATTTTAAATGCCTACAATTCAATTGTGCTCTCAAATGATGAAGATCAAATAAAGACTCTATTTGGGATTAAAAAATTCTCCGATTGTGAGCCTTATATAAATGATATTCATACTTCTGAGCTTATGTGTGCTATACAAAGATACCAAGGGGTCGCATATAACTATCTCGAGTACAACACACTAGATACAAAAGCGCAAGAGTATTTGAAATCACAAACAATAATCTTCTCAAATCTATATGGTCCAATTTTGGGCGGCGATACAATTGCTAATTATAAAGTAAAACAAGGTAACAACATCGGTGAAATAGTACCCGATAAGTTCTATAAAGAGAGATTTACATATCAGCTTGATCTCTATTTGACTAAAGATGAGATTTTAGATTTACGAGCTGGATATTACGATAAATTTTATAAAGTCACAAAACCATATACTACGCTCAAGTTTTTAAAAAATGGAAAAGCTGTAAGTCATTGGGCCAAAGCGTATCGTGGTAAAGTTTTAAGAGAATTGGCTAAACACAACATATCTTCTATCGAAGAGTTTATGGCTTTAGAAATAGATACACTACAAGTAGAAGAAATAAAAGTTACAAAAAACAAAACAGAAGTCATCTATAATATAGTAGATTAATTAAAGGATATCAATAGTGGAAGATTCACAAGAATATAAAGATAAAAAAGCTTTTTTCGAAAAGGTAATTACATTATATGGCCGAAATGTAGTCATAGAAATTTTACAAGACTCAAATATTGAAGTACATAAACTTCATATGGCAGATTCGAACAAAACTGATGGGGCTATACAAACCATTTTAGACTTAGCAAAACAAAGAAATATAGAGATTACGTATCACGCAAAGAAATCTCTTAGTAGAATTAGTAAGAATGCCAAACAAGACCAAGGTGTGGCAATAGATATAATCGCACAATCTTACAAAAATGTAAATGAAATTAAAAACTTAGATACTTTTAAACTCATTGCCCTTGATGGAATTCAAAACCCTCAAAATCTTGGAATGATTATCCGGTCTTGTGCCGCTGGAAATGTTGATGGCATTATCTTACCTAAAAAAGATTCTGCAAAAATTTCGCCACTTGTTATAAAAGCGAGTGCTGGAACACTTTTTAAATTACCTATCTACTTTTGTAATACACTTGATGAAATTTTTAGTAGTTTAAATGATACAAAAATCTATGCTCTGTCTTCTCATGCAAAAAATACAATTTATACAATCGAGAACCATAATAAAAGTATATTTGTTTTAGGAAATGAAAGTGATGGTGTAAGTCGTGAAGTAGAAGCCCTGTGTAATGACTCTCTCTCGATTCCAATGAAACGTGGTGTTGAGTCTTTAAACGTTGCAGTTACAGCTTCACTTATTGCATTTATGCAAAATTAGGATACATTAAAAATTATGTATCCTATCTGGTGTTAAACCAATCTCTTCAAGGAAGTGACGTAACTTTAGTACCTCGTCTTTAGAAAGACTTCCTGAATGATGGAATCCTAAAACGATATCTCTTCCATCAAAAGATATTTTAATCTTATTTGTCTTACTGTGCTCAACTCCACAGCCAAAGTGTTCTAGTGCTGACATCAATTTATTTGTATCAACGTTTGTAGCAACAGGATGTTCAAATATTTTTTCAATTTTTTTAACATGTTGTTTACTCATATAAAATCCTTTTGGGTTTCAGCTATTATACTCCCAAAAAGCTTTACGAAGTCATAATCTCATACGGTCTTTTTATTTCAGAAATAACTTCACCAACACTCATATGGCGAGATTTTCTCAAAAATTCTTTGCCATCTAAAAATACTAAGACTGTTGGTATAGCAAAAACTCCAAAATATGGTGCAATGTCTTCATATACAGATATATCTACACTCTCTATTTTAAACTCTTTAAAGTTTACATCAAGTGCTTCAAGTAGCTTCGGTTTAAGTGAATGGCATACATTACAAGTTGGTGCTGAAAAATACACCATCACTGCTAAATTTTCTTTAATCGTTTTTTCTATATTACTTACTGTTTGCATTTAAGTTCCTCTTTTTTAAGCTTTTGTTTTATGAGCGAATACACCATTAAAATCTACTGGTGGTTCTTCTATATAATGCTCACACCTTTGGATATATATTTTATATATATTTTTGTTTGTTTTATTTGTCCAACTTTCTATCTCTTTAAATATTTTAAGTGCTTCTTCAAATTTTGCATTTTTGTATGCCTCTATTCCAGTATGATAATATTCCAATTCTTCTAAGAGTTGCTCTTTTGCCCCATCATATAATCGAGAGTCTTTGTATTTAACTGGAAGCTCTGCATAATCATGAATCTGCCATATTTCAACTGGTACAGACTGCCCTTTTACAGTTACAAGATCTAAAAATCTAAAAATATATTTTTCATTTGGGATTCTTATCTTTACATAGCTTGAGATATTGCACATTGAATTATAGAATTTACATAACGATTCAAGACGCGCACCCAAGTTTATAGGATCACCAATAGCAGTATAGTCACTTCTACCGCTACTTCCCATCTCTCCAATAATTGCTTTACCAACATTAATCCCTATTCCAATTTCAAGTGGTTCTAGTCCATTCTTTGCGGACATGTTACAGATAGCTTTAAAACGTTTATCTTGCTTAACCTTTACATTAAGAGGACTAACTGCATGAAGCTGTTCTAGTGTAGCGTCTACTGCTTTTTCTACATGATTTTGAACTACTACTGGAGCATTCCAGTATGACATAATTGCATCACCTATAAATTTATCTACTGTTCCTTCATAGTTCATAATAATAGTCGTCATCTCATCCATATACTCATTTAAAAATTCGATGAGTACTTGAGCATCTTCTGCCGCCTCAGAGATATTTGTAAAGTTTCTTACATCTGAGAATGTTACCGTTATCTCATGCTCTTTTGCAATGAACGCATCATCCCTATTTACAGCATTTTTGATAATATCTTCCATAACTTGTGGTGAAACTTTTGAAGCAAATTTCCCCTTAATTAGGTTCTTCTGTCTCGTTTCTAAAAAATAGTTTACAATCACAGAGAGAAGTGCTCCGGACACAAGTGTAAAAATAGGATAAAACAGATTTAAAATCATCCCTTGTGTAAAAAGTATATAGTTGATAACATAGACAAATCCTAAACCAAGAGTTATTATAATAAATGGAAGTAAAAGAGCCCCACTATACCCAACACTCATTACCACGAGTATTGACATAAAAAATATAAGAATTATATTATAAAGTATCGCTTCAGGAGGAATAAATAAAAAATCTTCGTGTAAAATATTGTCTATAACATTTGCGTGTACTTCAACCCCCGGATACAAAGTGTCATAAGGGATGTTTCTTAAATCCAATAAACCACTAGCTGAAGTTCCTATGAGCGCTATCTTATTTTGAATATCTTTTTGATCAAACGTTCCTTTAATAATGTCACTCGCAGAAATATACTTAAAAGTAAAACCAGGCCCTCTAAAATTTACGGCGATACGACCAAATTTATCTGTAGGTATAGAAATATTTCCTAGCTTAATGTTCTTCACACCAAGGTCATCATAAAGCACGCTTACTTTTTTTACACCCTTAATCGCCCTAACAAGTTCAAGTGCTAAAGATGGATACACTCCCATATCGTAACTTGCGGCAAGAGGTACACTCCTGATAACTCCATCAGCATCAGGAGTTGCATTGAAAAAGCCACTCGAATAAGAATTATTTTGAATGATAGGAATATTTTTAATGACACCGGTTGGTTGCAGTAAATACTCTCTAGCTTTTTTCCCTTTTTCTAAAAAAATAGCAGGAATATTTGGAGCTTCTAAATCTTTGTACTGACTATGATTATTAAAGTCAAATGTATAGCCTAAGATCGTTGGTGTTTGCGCTATTATAGATCCAAAAATTTCATCAAAATCAATTTCTTTATCATCTGGAACTATATCTGCAATACCAAGATCATTAATAATTTTCTTCGGACTTGTTCCATCTGGTTCAGGGAACATAATATCAAAACCAATAGCGAGGACACCAGCATTAGTAAGATGAACCAAAAGGGTTCCTAAATCATCTCTACTCCATGGAAACTGTCCAATCTCAGCTAATGATTTTTCATCAATATCAATAATAATAACATTACCAGTTGTCTCAATAACACCTCGGTTTATAAAGAGCATATCACGTAGTTTATTATCAAAAGGTTCAAAGGTACTTGGTAGAAATATATAAAGAGAGATACTCGATACGGCTATAGCAAGTGAGAGAGTAAAATAAATAAAAAACTTTTTCATGTTGATATTATTGTATCATAAAAAGTTCTCTCTTATCGAGCTCACACTATAATTCTTATCATGAGTTCAATAATTTTTTCAGTCCTTAGTATTTACACTTTTATTCTTCTTGGCTTCATTGCTAAAATGAGCTTTAAAGAGCAAATTGATGATAAAACAATTACCCTTATAAATGTTTATTTCCTACAAGTTTTTCTTACCTTTTGGGGTCTTTTAATTAAACCTATCAACATTTCACTCTTATTTGCTCCATCTATATACTTTGGAATAGTTTTTCTTGTTGTTATAGTCTCAGCATTTGTTGCAAAGCTACTCTTTGAGGATAAAAAAGAGTACTCCATTGCGACCGTAGCTGCAATTATTGGAAATACTGGAAACCTAGGTATCCCGATTAATATTGCTATATTTGGCACAGAGTCTATCCCCTACACTACTGTGATAAATTTGGTCAATGTATTCGTCGTTTACACCATCGGTGTGTTTTACTACTCACGAGGGAGTTTCGATACACAAACGTCTTTGAAAAACATCGTTAAACTTCCTATACTTTGGGCAGCTATTCTTGCGATTACGCTTAGTTCTTATGGATATAGACCCGATGGTGCTATCTTAAACATGCTTATGATGGGTGCGTATGCTTCAATGACTATGCAGCTATTTTTATTTGGAATTTATCTTTACGGATCGAAGATTAAAGAGGTTTCCTATACATTAGTTGTTTGGGTTTTAAGTTTTAAGTTTATAGTTCTTCCGCTTATTGCCTTTCTTGTCTTGATAAATTTGGAACTAGATAAGATGGTGAAAGGAATTATCTTTATAGAATTAATGATGCCTTTGGCAGTTGCAAATGTAAACTTAGCTTCTTTATATAATTGCAAACCAAAGCTAGTTACAATCTTAGTGTTTATCTCTTCATTTGTTTTTCTTGGAATTATTTTTCTTGCTATAAATATTTTAGAATATTTATGATTTTGCTATTAGCAATGTGGACATCCATTTCCACACAATATATTAAGCCTGTAGGAGTGTGGCTAAATGCTCTTTCGAGGGGGTGTCCTCTGTAGCTTCTTGAGCTTTGTCGACTACAGCCCTATTTTTTAGCGATGCGAAGTCAATTTGTGAAACATTTCCAACTCTTCCATCTTCATGTAAAAATATTCCTGAACTTTTCATCTCTCCAAGTGTTTGGTTTTGCGCTGTTTTATAGGTAAATTCACTTGACTCAGAATTTAAATATATAGCTCCAATTCCTACTTCACCAAGACCTACTAATTCTTTTTCATTCTTATCTTCGTTCTTAAGCCAAATTTGTAAAGAATCAAAAATCGAATCGTTTTCATCTATCCAAGAATTTGCATCTTCATCATAAGCACTTAGCTCGCCAAAACCATTTCCAGTTAAGGTTCCAAAAAGTTCACTTCCTTGATTTACTTTACCATCTTTATTTTTATCCAATGCTAAAAATCCACTGCCTGAACCAAGCTTGGATATTTGGTCATTCTTTCCATCATTATCTAAATCAAATGAAAAAGTATCATCGAGTAACTGTGGGATAGCACCATCAAGATTAATTACAAGTGGATCAAAAGCAGAATATACATCAATATTATTTTCTACTACAAAATTTCTACTCATTGAAAAATTAAGATTTATATCTAGAGAACCTTTATCTGTCTGAATATTACCTATTGTTGAAAAACTCAGGCTTTCATGTTCCTCGTACTTTTCCATGTAGGACATACGAACATAACCATTTACATTATCTTCTTCTACAGGTTTTGCTGTATCTGTACTAACTCTTTGCTGAAGCATCTTAATAAGGTTGTTGATGATTCCATCTAAAGTACGGTTTTTATCATCTAAAAAAGAACACATACAAGATTCATGTGCAGGGGTAACTTCTTGGGGTTTTTCATCAAATTCTATGCCATTAGGTAGGTCAGTGAAATAAGTTTCAAAACTCATATTTGAC